>NZ_JAPWGV010000089.1:0-357 GCF_027213915.1 Sulfitobacter sp. G21635-S1 | reverse complement strand
GCGGATGCGCGGGCGGAACTGCGCGGCCTCGTGACCGACGCTTTCAACACCGACAAGGAGGGCAAGATCAACAGCGCCCTGATCTTCCTTCTGTTGCGTCGTGAGAGCGATGACCTGCGCTGGAAGCGGGGCCAGGACGCCATCCGCGACGCGATGCGCGTGGTCGGATCAAAGACCTATGTCCGGTGTTACCAGCGGATTGCCCACGATGCTCCCTGGGAGGCCATCACCATCGATCTGGCGAAGGCGTAGGGCGATGAAAAACAAACTCGTCGATCTTAACGATCACTTGTTCGCTCAACTCGAACGCCTCGCTGACGAAAGCATGACCGCCGAAGATATCGACAAGGAGGTCAA
>NZ_JAPWGV010000088.1:0-357 GCF_027213915.1 Sulfitobacter sp. G21635-S1 | reverse complement strand
GCGGATGCGCGGGCGGAACTGCGCGGCCTCGTGACCGACGCTTTCAACACCGACAAGGAGGGCAAGATCAACAGCGCGTTGATCTTCCTTCTGTTGCGTCGCGAGAGCGCTGACCCGCGCTGGAAGCGGGGCCAGGACGCCATCCGCGACGCGATGCGGGTGGTCGGCTCCAAAACCTATGTCCGGTGCTATCAGCGGTCTGCCCACGATGCGCCCTGGGAAGCCATTACCATCGATCTGGCGAAGGCGTAGGGTCATGAAAAACAAACTCGACGATCTAAACGATCACTTGTTCGCTCAACTCGAACGCCTCGCTGACGAAAGCATGACCGCCGAAGATATCGACAAGGAGGTCAA
>NZ_JAPWGV010000087.1:0-360 GCF_027213915.1 Sulfitobacter sp. G21635-S1 | reverse complement strand
CCCATTTGGGTCGGCAATCGCAAAATCCCAATCGGTCAAACCGCCCATCTTGGCACCGCCCGACACCAAAAGTTCACCGATGCGCGTCACCGCCAGCGCCAGGTTGCCGTCTGCGTCTTCCAGCGCAAAGGAATGTTCGGACGCCGCCCGGTTCACGGAGAATGTCTCAGTCTGCAGAGACCCCAGGAGTTTCAGCACCGAAAGCCAGACCGCGCCGTCATCCTCGATGCCAAAGCCCACATTCCCCGTGTCGTCCGAAATCGCCAGCGCCAGATACTGCACGAGATGCAACCAAGGATGTTTTGCACCCGATAGTTCGTTCCCGACACTCTCCGGTCCCGTCAGAATGCCAGAACTTCC
>NZ_JAPWGV010000086.1:0-374 GCF_027213915.1 Sulfitobacter sp. G21635-S1 | reverse complement strand
ATCAAGGCGCAGCATCTGCTCGAGGACGAGACGGTGCGCAAAATCATCAGCTATGCCTTGCCGCTCTCCGAACAGGTCAGCCGGTTCAAGGCGCATACCTTCTCCGACATCGGCGGCTTCGAGGCGCTGCTCGCCCAAGAGTACGACGCGAAGATCGGCGGGCGCAAAGGCAACAAGACGCTGATGACCGTCGACGGGCTCTACATGATCAAGGTGGCAGTATCCGATCGTATTGATTTCGGCCCTGAAATGCAGGTCGCCAAGGAATTGTTCGACGAGTGTCTGAACGAATGGTCAGCGGATGCGCGGGCGGAACTGCGCGGCCTCGTGACCGACGCTTTCAACACCGACAAGGAGGGCAAGATCAACAGCGC
>NZ_JAPWGV010000085.1:0-378 GCF_027213915.1 Sulfitobacter sp. G21635-S1 | reverse complement strand
AGGGTAGGGGCGATACAACATAAACTGGAAACGCTAAAATTTGTATCTCTCTTCGATGATCAGATAACTCGACTTAGGATCAGGACCGGCGTTGTTGCGCAAAACGGGTGAGGGGATTCATCTCGTGACTCCAGCGTGATAGCTGGAGGGCATGAGCAGCTGAACCCCAACGAAGTATAAAACCACGAACTGAGAAGTGGCTCTTCGTTTCATAGTCCATCCTTTGCCAGGACGGATTCGGCCGGATCGTTTGGGGCCAAGCGACGGGTCCGCAAAAGTCGGGTGGCTTTCATTCGCGGTGGCAGGCGGCTACAACCGGCGCGTGGAGTGCGATGCCTTGGAGGTCGACATGGAATATCCTTCTGTCCTTTGGAAGCG
>NZ_JAPWGV010000084.1:0-381 GCF_027213915.1 Sulfitobacter sp. G21635-S1 | reverse complement strand
CGCGCTGTTGGCACCTCTGGAACAGCTCTTTCCGAAGCGCAATGAAAAGCGAGACGTTAATGACGAGCGCGTGCTGAGTGATACCATCTTCCGCCCCCGTGGATCCTGCGCCACTACGAGCAGGCGGGTCTTCTGGGGCCATCGCGGGATACAAACGGGTATCGCAGTTACAGCCCTGCTGACCTGCGGAAGGCCGACAGCATTCACGATATGATCGCGACCGGTTTCTCCACACGCGAGATACTGGCCATGTCACCGTGCCTGACCGACGAGGGCGCGAGGGCCTGCGAAGCGGGCCTGACCGATCTGCGGCATAAGCTTGCCCAGATCGACCGCCTGATCGGTGATCCCAAAGCCCGCCGCAGCGCGACGTTCGACCGG
>NZ_JAPWGV010000083.1:0-383 GCF_027213915.1 Sulfitobacter sp. G21635-S1 | reverse complement strand
ACGGTCGCAGTCAGATCTTCCACCCGCAGGGCGATGTGATGCAGACCCAGGAAGGGTTGATTGGTCATGGGCGTCTCTCCTATTTGCTACTGGGAACAGTTACGGAAGAGATGCACATGGGCCAGTCTGACAATTCTGACATAGCCGCCAACGACTACCGCACAGTGCAGCACCAGAACCGTGATGCCTTGAAAAGCTGGTGCGACCTGGCCGCGGGTCTGGACACCGTGCGGGGGCAGTGGAAAGCGTCGATCATCGTCGCACTGTCCGAAGGGATCACAGATCTGCCGCTGTTGCAGAAACGCCTGCCGGATGCCGACCGCCGCGTGCTGGTGCGGGCCTTGCGACAGCTTGAGGCAGATTTGCTGGTGACCCGGTCCGGG
>NZ_JAPWGV010000082.1:0-393 GCF_027213915.1 Sulfitobacter sp. G21635-S1 | reverse complement strand
CCTGCCCCGCGCCACCCGCTCTGACGCCAGAGAATCTATATCGCATTGCCGGCGACGGCTTACGCATGATGCTTGACGCGAGCCGAGATCAGAACCGACCTCTCAAAGAGCGCGACATCATCGAGGCTGCCTGGGCGTTGCTGCCGATGCTCGATATCCATGCTTCAGTTTGGCATGAGGGCCAGAGCACCTTGGGCGACCACGGGTTGGCTTTCTGCCTACTATTGGTTGATGCGCAGCGAGATCACCCGAGCTACCCTGTTCGCAATCCTGGCGGTTTGATGCGCGAACTGATCCGTCGAGCCAAGGCAGGAAGGCTGGACTTCGATGCAAGCGTTGCGGCTCTGCAAAAACGGCGCAATGGGGTGAGGTAGAGTTTCCAACCCGCAACTG
>NZ_JAPWGV010000081.1:0-393 GCF_027213915.1 Sulfitobacter sp. G21635-S1 | reverse complement strand
CTGCCCTCCTCGGCTATCAAAGATCCTGAGATCGTCAAGATTCTCGCCAGTTTCGATAAATGGCCACGCAGCGATGCGTTAAGCCGTCTTGGTCTGGAGCGGCTCAACGCCCATTTGAAGGCCAGTTCCGATCTGTGCAACAGCCTTGATGACTGGCTTGAAAAACGTGGGCTTTCTTCCGACCAGCCAGCGGAAAACTTCCGGCCCTTTACACAAAACACCAGAGAAGAAACTCAAACTGTAAAGACGCCGCCCGCTGTGGATAACTCTGGAAGACATGCGGAAATCGCACAGAGTGAACCGCCATCATCAATTCCCTGCCCCGCGCCACCCGCTCTGACGCCAGAGAATCTATATCGCATTGCCGGCGACGGCTTACGCATGATGCTTGAC
>NZ_JAPWGV010000080.1:0-393 GCF_027213915.1 Sulfitobacter sp. G21635-S1 | reverse complement strand
CTGCCCTCCTCGGCTATCAAAGATCCTGAGATCGTCAAGATTCTCGCCAGTTTCGATAAATGGCCACGCAGCGATGCTTTAAGCCGTCTCGGTCTGGAGCGGCTCAACGCCCATTTGAAGGTCAGTTCCGATCTGTGCAACAGCCTTGAAGATTGGCTTGAAAACCATGGGCTTTCTTCCGACCAGCCAGTGGAAAACTTCCGGCCCTTTACACAAAACACCAGAGAAGAAACTCAAACTGTAGAGACGCCGCCCGCTGTGGATAACTCTGAAAGACACGCGGAAATCGCACAGAGTGAACCGCCATCATCAATTTCCTGCCCCGCGCCACCCGCTCTGACGCCAGAGAATCTATATCGCATTGCCGGCGACGGCTTACGCATGATGCTTGAC
>NZ_JAPWGV010000007.1:0-196837 GCF_027213915.1 Sulfitobacter sp. G21635-S1 | reverse complement strand
CCTAAGTCCCTTCGAAACAGCTTTCGCCATTCTCTTTTACATTTTCATCTCATTAATATCTGATTCAGATCAGCCAGAGCAAAATCATTTCCAGCCTTACGTTCTGGACCGCATGCTACTCTTCGCGCAATCCGCGCTGACTGGCAACGCGGTTTTGTTCCTTTTTCAGCCGTGACATGCGCGAAAAAGCGCTGAAAATCGGCATTTCACGATCAGATTTACCAAATATCCCGCCTCTTTGCATCCAAAAGCCTTCCGGCTCGAAACTGACCCTGTGGTAGTGCGCTGTCAGGGAAAGGCAAATCAGGGTGATGATCTCGCCGTTTCGCACGCGCTGCGCGGCAATCTGCCGGTCCCGGCGCAGCCGGAAGGGGCGCGTCGCGACAACGGCACAGCGGCGGGGCACGGCGGGGAAGGGCGCAAAGGGGGTCTGCGGATGCGTGGCGATCCGGGCGGTTGTCAGTTCACGCACCTTGCCTTCGGCATAGCCCTGATCAAGCCGCTTCATCAGCTGTCGCAATTGCGCAGGTTCCAGCGGGCCGGAAACAAGATAGCGCAACAGCCGCTGCCGCTCTGACCGGCGCAGCCGCGCCCATTGTTCGGCATGTCCGGACGGGTCGATATGCTTGCGCTGGAATACCGCCCAGCTGGCCCCGATATCAAACAGATCCCGGGGCACCCTGTCCGGTCCGCGCAGCGCATTGGCGGCGAATCCGTGATGCACCTCTGCCAGCGGTACAATCGCCGTGGCATGTCCGGCCCGACCCAGACGCATGTTCAGGTCGGTCTCATCCAGAAAGTAATGAAATGCCGGGTCGAACCCCCCCAGCGCCACCAGCACATCACGCCGGAACGCCATGTTCGTGCCTTCGGTCTTGATCGCGCGACCCCTGGGCGGGTGCAGCACTGTCGGTTGGCGCGGATGCAGGTCCAGCTCCTGCGCCTCACCCAGCGAATCAAGGCTGCGGGCGCGCCATTGAAAGGATATGCCGTTGCGCCCCCTCACATAGCCGCCCATCGCGGCAACCTCGGGTCTGCCGGCGGGCTGAACCAGATGGCGCAGCCACTGCGGCTCCGGCACGGCATCGTCGTCAATGAAGGCAACGATCTCACCTGCGGCCTGACCGATGCCCAGATTGCGCGCGGCCGAGATATTGGCCTCATCAAAGGGCACAACCTTCAGATCATCGGCAAATCCGCTGGCCTGCACCGCATCGACCCCGGCAGGATCAGCGACAACCACGACCTCGAAAGCGGGATACTGAAGCTGTGAAACGCCGGTCAGGCAGCGTCGCAGGGCATCGGGACGGCCCCGGCTGACGATCACCACGCTGACCGTCGGATCGCTCATTCAAGGCCCATCTGCGCCATCATGCCCTCGATCTTCGGCACATCCTCGGGGTTGTTCAGTTCCCAGAAGGCACGCCCCCGCGCCTCTACCTCAACGCAAAGAACGGATTCACCATGCTCCATGAACCGCAGCTGCTCCAACCCCTCCAGCTGCTCCAGCGGGCCCGAGGGCCAGGTCGGATAGGCCGCCAGCGCCTCGGGCCGATAGGCATAGACACCGACATGGTGAAAAACCGGGGTCTGTTCAGTCTCTGCATAGGGCTTTGACGTGAAGGGCACGACCTCCTTGGAAAAGTAGAGCGCCCGGTGATCCGCTGCGAAAACGGCAGTTGTACCGCCGACGCGGCCTGCCTTGCGGTCGGCCAGCAGACTGTTCAGCGCGGCCCCGTCACAGCGCAGCACCGGCGTGGCGATGCCCGCTTCGGGCGCGTTGCGCAGCCCCGCGACCAGACCTTCGACAAACCAATGCGGTGTCAGCGGCGCATCGCCCTGCAGGTTGACGACAATATCAAAACCGCCGCCCAGCGCCTGATGCGCCTCGGCACATCGCTCGGTGCCATTGGCGCAATCGGCCGAGGTCATGACAACCTCCGCCCCGAATCCTTCGGCGGCCTGCCGGATCCGGTCATCATCCGTCGCCACCACCACACGGTCCACTCCCTGCACCGCGCTGGCAGCATGCCAGGACCGCTCGATCAGGCTCCGCGACACGCCACTTGCCCCCTTCAGCGCCGCAAGCGGCTTGCCCGGATACCGCGTAGAGGCATAGCGCGCCGGAATGACAACCAGAACAGACATCAGGCCGGCTTCAGATCGACGCCCGGCGCATGGGCGATGAAGAATGGATTGGCAAAGCCCTCCTTGCCATAGGTCAGGGGCGTCAGATCGTCGAAACGCACCACCGCACCGCCGGCACCCAGCAATACCGCATGGCCCGCAGCCGTATCCCATTCCATCGTGCGCCCGACCCGGGGGTAAAGGTCCGCCTCGCCGGTCGCCACCAGACAGAACTTCAGCGAGGACCCGGCGCTCTTCATGTCCTTGACCGCATATTTCGCGATGTAATCATCCGTCGCCTGATCACGGTGCGACTTGGACGCCACCACCATCAGGGCCGAATTGTCCGAGTCAGAGACGGATATGGGCGCGACCTGACCCACCGTGTCCTTGTTGAAATCACCCGTCTCCTCGACCGACTGCCCATCGGCCCGGGTAAAGAACATGCGCGATTTCGCCGGGGCATAGACCACACCGCGCGTGGGCACACCGCCCTCGACCAGCGCGATGTTCACTGTGAAATCGCCCCGCCGGTGGATGAATTCCTTGGTGCCGTCCAGCGGATCCACGATCAGAAAGGTATCGCCCTGTGCCGCATGTGTCGCCGCCTGTTCCTCGGTGACCAGCGCCACATCGGGAAATGCCGCCCGCAACCCCGCCGAGATGATGGCATCAGCAGCTTCATCGGCGGCTGTGACCGGGCTGTCATCGGATTTGGCCTTCACGTCGAAATCGTCCTGGCCGTAAATCTCCATGATCTTGTCCCCCGCCTCCAGCGAGAGTTTCCGCATCACAGTCACCAATTTATTATAGTCCATTACAAGCTGCCTCTATCGCTTTCGTTGATTAGTCGGTCAGCCCCCCTTATGCTGCGGCACTAACGGAACGGCAAGAAATCCGTGTCAGCTTCGCGCAGATCAAAAGGCAGACCAAATGTTCCAGTCCACCCGCAAACCCAAAGGCGGCTTCAGTTCCGCCATGGCGATGGCCGAACTGATCTATCATTCTGTCGTCCGATCCGTGCGCAAGCAACACAACAACGCCTTTGTCGCGATCTTCACCAATATGCTTCAGGCGATCATGTTCGTCGCCGCCTTTTACGTAATGTTCTCCATCCTCGGCATGCGCAGTGCCGCGCTGCGCGGTGACTTTCTGGTCTACATCATGTCGGGCATCTTTCTTTACCTGACCCATACCAAGGCGCTGGGTGCCGTCGCAGGTTCCGAAGGGCCCGCCAGCCCGATGATGCAGCACGCGCCGATGAACACCATCATCGCGATCGCCTCCGCTGCCGTGGGCGCGCTCTACATCCAGGTCCTGTCGCTGTTCGTGATCCTGTTTGCCTACCACGTGGCCTGGACCCCCCTTGAAATTGATCAGCCGATTGCCGCCTTCGGCATGCTGCTGATCGCCTGGTTCACCGGCTGCGCGCTGGGCCTTGTCCTGCTGGCGATGAAACCATGGTTCCCCACGGTGGTCAGCATGTTCAGCATGGTCTACCAGCGCGCCAACATGATCGCCTCGGGCAAGATGTTCGTGGCCAACACGCTGCCCGGCTTCATGCTGGCGATGTTCGACTGGAACCCTTTGTTCCACGTCATCGACCAGGCACGCGGCTATGCCTTCATCAACTACAATCCCCGCTACACGAACTGGGAATACGCCATGTGGGTCGGCCTGGCCTTTCTGGTCATCGGCCTGATGGGCGAATTCTACACCCGCAGACACGCATCGCTCAGCTGGAACGCGCGGCGGTAAGGCGGGCAGCCGGACAGCTGCCAGGACCGGCCTCCCGAACTTTCCGGCGCGCCGGACGCCTGAACGTGTCACCTGATCCACATGATCCGGAAAAATTGCGCAAAATCCGCCCAAAATCCTCCACACCGCCCCATTGAAACGGTTGCGAGGTCCTTGGCCGCTCCCTATATACCCTCCGAACCGCTGGATGCAGCCGCATTCAGTCTCAACCAGATCGGGGCAAGGGTGCCGTAACGGGCCTGCGCCTCGTGTCATCGCCTTGAATAGCATGAGGGATCGAAAACATGGCCAAAGTAATCGGCATTGACCTTGGAACTACCAACTCCTGTATCGCCATCATGGACGGCAGCCAGCCCCGCGTGATCGAAAACGCGGAAGGCGCGCGCACAACACCTTCCATCGTGGCCTTCACCGACGACGAACGTCTCGTCGGCCAGCCTGCAAAACGCCAGGCTGTCACCAACCCCGACAACACCATTTTTGGCGTCAAGCGCCTGATCGGCCGTCGCAACGACGACACGGATCTCGCCAAGGACAAAAAGAACCTGCCCTTCTCCGTCATCGACGGCGGCAATGGCGACGCATGGGTTCAGGCCAAGGGCGAGAAATACTCCCCCTCCCAGATCTCCGCTTTCATCCTCGGCAAGATGAAAGAAACCGCCGAGAGCTATCTTGGCGAAGAAGTGACCCAGGCCGTCATCACCGTTCCGGCCTATTTCAACGACGCCCAGCGCCAGGCCACCAAGGACGCGGGCAAGATCGCCGGTCTGGAAGTGCTGCGGATCATCAACGAACCGACAGCCGCCGCGCTGGCCTATGGCCTTGACAAGGAAAACACGCAAACCATCGCGGTCTATGACCTTGGCGGCGGTACATTCGACGTGACCATCCTGGAAATCGACGACGGCCTTTTCGAAGTCAAATCCACCAACGGGGACACCTTCCTGGGTGGTGAAGACTTTGACATGCGCATCGTCAACTACCTCGCCGGTGAGTTCAAGAAAGAACACAACGTCGACCTGACCCAGGACAAGATGGCGCTGCAGCGTCTGAAAGAGGCCGCTGAAAAAGCCAAGATCGAACTGTCCAGCTCCAGCCAGACAGAGATCAACCAGCCGTTCATCTCCATGGGTGCCAACGGTCAGCCGCTGCACATGGTCATGAAACTGACCCGCGCCAAGCTGGAAAGCCTGGTGGGCGACCTGATCAAGGCCTCGCTGAAGCCCTGCAAGGACGCGCTCAAGGACGCGGGCCTTTCGGCCTCCGACATCGACGAAGTCGTGCTTGTGGGTGGTATGACCCGCATGCCGAAAGTCGTGGAAGAAGTGACGAAGTTCTTCGGGAAAGAACCCCACAAGGGCGTGAACCCCGATGAGGTCGTGGCACTGGGCGCCGCCATTCAGGCCGGTGTTCTGCAAGGCGACGTCAAGGATGTGGTCCTGCTCGACGTGACTCCGCTGAGCTTGGGCATCGAAACGCTGGGTGGCGTGTTCACCCGCCTGATCGACCGCAACACCACGATCCCGACGAAAAAGTCGCAGGTCTTCTCGACCGCCGAAGACAACCAGAACGCGGTCACCATCCGGGTCTTCCAGGGTGAGCGTGAGATGGCCGCCGACAACAAGATCCTCGGTGCCTTCAACCTGGAAAACATCCCGCCTGCCCCGCGCGGCATGCCCCAGATCGAAGTGACCTTCGACATCGACGCCAACGGCATCGTGTCGGTTGGTGCGCTCGACAAGGGCACCGGCAAGGAGCAGAAGATCACGATCCAGGCCTCGGGTGGTCTCAGCGATGAAGACATCGAAAAGATGGTCAAGGACGCCGAAGAGAACGCGGAATCCGACAAGGAGCGCCGCGCGCTGATCGAGGCGAAGAACCAGGCGGAAAGCCTCATCCACTCGACCGAAAAGTCCGTGGAAGAGCATTCCGACAAGGTCGATCCGACCACCGTCGAAGCCATCGAACTGGCCATTGCCGCGCTCAAGGACGATTTGGAATCCGACAGTGCCGACAAGATCAAGTCCGGCATCCAGAACGTGACCGAAGCTGCCATGAAACTGGGCGAAGCGATCTATAAGGCCGCGCAGGAAGACGGCGACGACATGGCGGAAGCTGCCGATGAGCAGGCCTCTCGCAGCGGTGGCGACGACGACATCGTCGATGCCGAGTTCGAAGACCTCGACGACGACAAGCGCGCGTAATCCCGCGCGAGGGAACCACTGACAGGGCCGGTCCGATCCAGACGGGCCGGCCCTTCACGTTCCAGCAAAAGGACATGATCCATGGCAAAACGTGATTACTACGAGGTGCTTGGTGTCTCCAAAGGCGCATCCGCCGACGAGATCAAGAAGGGCTATCGTCAGAAGGCCAAGGAATTTCACCCGGACCGGAACAAGGACAGCGCCGATTCCGAAGCGAAGTTCAAGGAAGCCAACGAAGCCTACGAAGTACTGAAAGACGCGGACAAGAAAGCGGCCTATGACCGTTTCGGACATGCCGCCTTTGAAGGTGGCATGGGTGGTGGCGGTGGCGGCAGACGCCCCGGCGGCGGCTTTGGCGGCGGTCAGGGCGATTTCTCTTCCGCTTTCTCGGATGTTTTCGACGACCTCTTTGGCGATTTCATGGGCGGTCGCGGTGGCGCGGGCGGCGGTGGCCGTCGCGCGGCGCGCGGGGCCGACCTGCGCTACAACCTCGGCATCTCGCTGGAAGACGCCTATTCGGGCCTGCAAAAGTCGATCAATGTGCCAACCTCCGTGCAATGCGGATCCTGTAACGGCTCCGGCGCGGAAGGCGGCGCAGAGCCGACAACCTGTCCGACCTGTTCGGGCATGGGCAAGGTCCGCGCGCAGCAGGGCTTCTTCACCGTTGAACGCACCTGCCCCACCTGTTCCGGCATGGGCCAGATCGTCAAGAACCCTTGCAAGACCTGCCGCGGCGCCGGCCGGGTGGAGAAAGACCGCTCGCTCAGTGTCAACATCCCCGCCGGTGTTGAAACCGGCACCCGCATCCGCCTGGCAGGCGAGGGCGAGGCCGGGATGCGGGGCGGCCCCTCGGGCGACCTCTATATCTTCATCGAGGTAAAGGAGCACGAGCTCTTCGACCGCGACGGCCCGAACCTGTTCTGCCGGGTGCCCGTGTCGATGAGCACCGCGGCCCTCGGTGGCAACATCGAGGTGCCTACCATCGACGGCGGCCGTGGCCGGGTGCAGATCCCCAGCGGCAGCCAGTCGGGCCGCCAGATGCGCCTGCGCGGCAAGGGCATGCCCCCCCTGCGCGGCGGCGGCACCGGCGACATGATCATCGAACTGGCGGTCGAGACTCCGGTGAACCTGACATCGCGGCAAAAGGAACTGCTGCGGGAATTCGAGGACCTGTCGTCCGAGAACAACCCCGAAAGCAGCAGCTTCTTTTCCAGCGTGAAAAGTTTCTGGGATTCGATGAAGGGGTAACCAGCACGCCGGATATTCTCCGGCGTGCGCTCCGGTCCGACAGATGCATGGCACAGGCCTGCTTCGTGTGCCAACCTGAATTCCGGGCGCCATTAACCCGTTGGTAACCAGACTCGGGTGACCCTCGGGCATGGCTCAATTCAATGAACAGCCCCTCCCCTACCTGCTGGATGAAGCGGCAGAAACCGCGCCGGTAACGGGCAGGCAGCCCTCCTATATCAAGGATCACCGCCAGCGCCTGCGGGCGAGGTTCATGGCCGGCGGCCCCGCCGCCATGCCGGATTACGAACTGCTGGAACTGGTCCTGTTCCGCGCCATCCCCCGCCGCGATGTCAAACCCCTGGCACATGCCCTGATGGACCGTTTCGGCGACTTCAACCGCGTCGTCTCCGCCTCTGAATCGCGGCTGCGCGATCTGCCCGGTGTCGGGGATGCCGTCATCACGGAGCTCAAGATAATCGAGGCGGCAGCGCAACGCCTTGCCCGTGCCAAGGTGTTGAAACAACAGGTGGTTTCCAGTTGGGATGCGCTCTTGGACTATTGCCACACCACCATGGCCCACCGCGAAACGGAGCAGTTTCGCGTGCTCTACCTGGATCGCAAGAATGTCCTGATCGCGGATGAGGAACAGGCGAAAGGAACAGTGGATCACGTGCCCGTCTATCCCCGCGAGGTTGCGAAACGGGCGCTGGAACTCAACGCCTCCGCATTGATCCTTGTGCATAACCATCCCTCGGGCGATCCCACGCCATCCAGCCTGGACATTGATATGACCAACCAGATCGCGACGGCATGCGGGGCGCTTGGGCTCACCCTGCACGATCACCTGATCATCGGGAAATCCACCGAACTCAGCTTTCGGTCGGAAGGATACCTGTAAGGGAAAACAGCCACTTGGGTGCCGGGTAGGTCACCGCACCCAGACTTCCACCCGCCGGTTCGCCTGCCGCCCCCAGGCGGTATCGTCACAGGCCATCGGCATCGCCTCGCCAAAGGCATCGACGCCCAGATCAACACGCTCCAGGTTGGCCGTGACCGCAGCGGCAGAGACTGCACGCAAAACCGCCTCGGCCCGACGCAGGGCGATATCCCGGTTCGGCGCCGCGGCCCCCTGCCCGTCGCTGAAGCCGACAAACAACATGCGTCGCGCATCATATTGCCCCTGCTCCAGTGCCCGCGCCAGCTGCTGCACGTTTGACCGGCTCTGCGCATCCAGCCGGATCGACCCAGCCTCGAAGCGGAAAGACGTGGTCAGCCGGGCCATCGGCTGAAGCGTCGCGGTCATCCGCTGCAGTTCCTGAAGCGAAATTTCCTCGCCCGCCACGGTAATGGCATTGGTGAAACGGTTGCCCTGCTGCTCAACCGGGATCTCCTCAGGCGCCTGATCCACAAACCCCGCGCGCCGGATGACATTCTGCGCCGCCGGCCCCCGCGTAAAGGCCAGAAACTCCCGCGCGATCAGGGGCAGGCGACGCGCCGGAAAATACAGGAACATGGGGGCCGTCAGCGGATAATCTTCCGTCTTGATCGTCCGCCGCGCGGCATTCAGCGCAAAGCCGCAGGTGCCGCCCAGGGTCAGCACCATGGTGTCACGTTGCTCGGCATAGCTGGTGATGCCCAGCGACAGGCTGTCTTTGGCCACGGCCTTTGCCAGGTCTTCAGGCAGGGCATGGCGCACAATCGTATCGGCCAGGGTCAGCCCCGCCGGCTTCATGACCTGATCGACGATTGCCTGGCTCAAACCGCTGGACGGGCTGGGCAGATGCAGTTCGATCGGCGCATCGGGTCCGCCAAGCTCCTGCCAGTTGGTCACCTCCCCGGCAAAGGCGCGGGCCAGCATGAGCGGTGAAATCGCCCGCAAGGGATTGGTCGGGGCCACAACCGGCACCACCGCATCCAGGGCCAGAACCCGGCTGCGGTTTGCGCCCGTCAGATCCCCCATCCCGGCGTCGCGGGCATTGATGCGTTCCTCGCGCCCGATCTCGCGCAGCGCCATGACGATATCGGCCTCATCCGCCAGAAGGTCGGCAAACCCCTCATCCGTGTTGGTCGCGCGGAAATAAAACCGGGCCGCAGGTTTGCCCGTGTCCCGCCGCGACAACAGATAGGTGAAGCGGGTCGGGTCCTCGCCGTCTTCGCGGGTGACAAGGTAATCCGCGCGCTGGCCATAGGCGTCAATCAGCGCAGGCATCAGAACCGCACCCATTGTCGCGGAACCGGACAATTGCACCTCGGCCACGAAATCTTCGAGGTTGGGGCAGCCGGGCCCGGCACAGAGCACGCCCGACCCGTCTATCGTCAGCTCGCCATACTCCGTCTGGACGCGGTAGAATTCCCCGTCAAATCCCAGCAACATGCCGCTGATTTCGACCTTGCCATCGCGCGAGGTCAGGGAAACATCCTGCGCGGCGGCCGGATGGTGCCAGAAAAGAAAAAGTGCGGCGATGAACGCCGCACATCTGAGCAAGATCATGGGACCTCTGAGTGCGGTTTTAGTTTCCCGCGACTTTCAGGTCTTGGAGCAGATTATTCAACACCAGAAAGCTGCCAACCGCATCGCATTCCGGGACGGAGAGCATCAGGTCCTGTGTTCTGATCTGGCCGTCACCGGTCAGTTGAAGCGATTGCGCTTCGGCCTCGATGCCGCAATTGGCTTTGGTGACCTCGGTTTCGACGCTCAGTGCAATGGTGCCAGCCCGTTCCGATCCGGCCTTGGGAAAGGTATAGACCTCGGCCAGCAAGGGATCAGCCGCCGCGATATCCCCGTGCCGCGTCAGCACACCACCGCGTCCGATCACGGCATCGGCCACCTCGCCGGGGGCTTCTTTCCAGTGGTGACCGGCATCGCCGTAGTTTGCGCCGAATTCGCGGGCGTGAATTTCAAAACCGGCATTGCCTTTCCATTGCACCACCGCGCGATCATAGTCGATCAGTTCCTCAACCTCGGTCTGTGCAACCGCACCTTCGCCGTTGCCAAAGGCCAGGATGAACATGGCGTCACGCGCCAGTGCGGGAACAGTGGTGTTCAGCGCGCCCTTTGCATCGGTGGTTTCGGTAAAGATCATGCCGTTGTGGTGCACGGTGACCCGCTCATTCGGGAAACAGGGCGCATCCAGCCGCAGGTTGACCATGGCCGCCGCAATGGCCTGGGCTTCGGCGGTGATGTCACAGGCCGGGACCGGGTCCGCAGAGCCTGGCGCGGGCGGGCCTTCGAGAACGCTTTGCGGTGCGCGCACCTTGATCACATTCTCATCGGGCTCTGATGCGGCAAAGGCGGAAGTCGCAGGCAGATCATCGGCACCCTTGAACTCGCCCGAGGTCAGCCTGATCTGCTGTACATCCAGCAGGGCGCTGGTGGCGGTATCTTCCAGCTCTCTGGGCGCGGGCCTGTCCTGGTTGCCGTATCGCGCTTTGGCCGTATCGGAATTCTGCATGACAAAGCCGATACCGATGGCACAGGCCAGTGTGCCTGCAACCGTCAGAATTTCCTTCATACGCGCCATTACCTGTCCTCCAGAAAAGGAATCGTTCAGGGAATGAGTGCCTTGGAATCTGGGCTAGCGTATGACGGTGACGTGCTGGGAATTGGGCGAAATCGGGACAAGGCCCGATGTCACCTCAGGACAGGCGGCCGTGGCAATGCTTGAATTTCTTGCCCGATCCGCAAGGGCAGGCGTCATTGCGTGACGGGTTGCCCCATGTGGTCGGATCATCCTCGACAAAGCCCTCTGCAGCGGCAACCGGGGAGGGTGCCGGCACATTCGGTTCCTGCGCGCCCGCATCTGCGGCCTTTTGCATTGCCGCCTGCCGCTGCGCGATCTCCTGCATGAAGGCGTTGCGCTCTTCCGCGGACATCGGCTGCGCCTGACACAGTTTCTGAGTCACGTCCTGGCGCAGGCTGTCCAGCATGCTTTCGAACAGCTGAAAGCTTTCGTTCTTGTATTCGTTCAGCGGGTCACGCTGCGCATACCCCCGGAACCCGACAACGGACCGCAGATGCTCAAGGGTCATCAGATGGTCGCGCCATTTGCCGTCAATCGATTGCAACAAAAGCTGTTTTTCGATGGTGCGCATGTTTTCCGGACCAAAGGCTTCGGTTTTTTGTGCGATCATCTTGTCCGTCGCCTCGATCAGGCGCTCGCGGATCACCTCGTCGTCCGCGCCCTCTTCCTCGCACCATGCGATGATCGGCAGGTCGATGTTCAGATGTTCGATCACGGCCGCATAGAACCCTTGCGTGTCCCATTGATCCGCATAGGTGCGCGGCGGCATATAGGTGTCGATCAGATCGTCGATCACCTGATGGCGCATATCGGTGACGATCTCGTTCAGGTCCTCCGCTTCCATGATGTCGCGGCGCTGGCCAAAGATGACCTTGCGCTGTTCGTTCATCACATCGTCGAATTTGAGCAGCTGTTTGCGGATGTCAAAATTGCGCCCCTCGACCTTGGCCTGTGCGCGTTCCAGCGACTTGTTGACCCAGGGGTGAATGATCGCTTCGCCTTCTTTCAGGCCAAGTGTGGTCAGAACCTTTTCCAGACGTTCAGAGCCAAAGATGCGCATCAGGTCGTCTTCCAACGACAGGAAAAACGAGGTGCGTCCCGGATCACCCTGACGGCCCGAGCGGCCGCGCAACTGGTTGTCGATCCGGCGGCTTTCGTGCCGTTCGGAGGCCAGAACGTAAAGCCCCCCGGCCTCAAGCACCTTTTGCTTTTCGTCCGCATGCTGGGCTTCGATCTCTGCCCGGATCTTTTCGGGGTCCGCTTCGGGGTCATTGTCCAGTGCTTCGAGCACCTTCAGTTCCACATTGCCGCCCAACTGGATGTCGGTGCCGCGCCCGGCCATGTTGGTGGCGATGGTCACGGCCCCGAATTTGCCCGCATCGGCGATGATCTGCGCTTCCTGTTCGTGCTGGCGCGCGTTCAGGACGTTGTGTTCAATGCCCGCAGCCGTCAGCAGCTGGCTCAGCTGTTCGGATTTCTCGATGGAGGTGGTGCCAACAAGGCAAGGCTGCCCTTTGGCATTTGCCTCTTTCACCTTTTCGATGATCGCATCGTATTTTTCCTGAACGCTGCGATAAACGGCATCATCTTCGTCGACACGGGCGATGGGCAGGTTTGTCGGCACTTCGACCACACCCAGGCCATAAATTTCCTGGAATTCCTCGGCTTCGGTCAGCGCGGTGCCGGTCATCCCGGCCAGCTTGTCATAAAGCCGGAAATAGTTCTGGAAGGTCACAGAGGCCAGGGTCACGTTCTCTGGCTGGATCGTGGTGCCTTCCTTGGCCTCGATCGCCTGGTGCAGCCCGTCCGACAGACGGCGGCCCTGCATCATCCGGCCGGTGAATTCGTCGATCAGCATCACCTCGCCGTCGCGCACGATGTAATCACGGTCTTTCAGGAACAGCTTGTGTGCGCGCAGGCCCTGGTTGACGTGGTGCACGATGGTGGTGCTTTCAGGGTCATAAAGGGTCTGACCGTCCTCCAGCAGCGACCGGGCGCGCAGCTGTTCTTCCAGGAACTCGTTGCCCTCATCGGTGAAGGTGACATTGCGGGTCTTTTCGTCCAGCTCATAATGTTCGGGCTGCAGCAGCGGGATCACCTTGTCGATGGTGACATACATCTCGGAACGGTCCTGCGCAGGACCGGAGATGATCAGCGGCGTCCGCGCCTCGTCGATCAGGATGCTGTCGACCTCGTCCACGATGGCATAGTTGTGATTCTTTTGCAGAATTTCGTCGAGGTTCGACTTCATGTTGTCGCGCAGATAGTCGAATCCGAGCTCGTTGTTGGTGGCATAGGTAATGTCACATTCATATGCCGCGCGCTTGGCGTCTTCGGGCATCTGCGACACGGCAGCACCACAGGTCAGGCCCAGCGCATTGAACACCTTGCCCATCCAGTCGGCGTCACGTTTCACCAGATATTCGTTGACGGTCACCACATGCACGCCCTTGCCGGACAGTGCATTCAGATAGGCTGCCAGGGCCGCGGTCAGTGTCTTGCCTTCGCCCGTCTTCTGTTCCGAGATATTGCCCTGATGCAGGAAAATCGCCGCCATCAGCTGCGTGTCAAAGGCGCGCAGGCCCAGCGTGCGGCGGGCAGCCTCGCGGCAGTTGGCAAAGGCCTCGGGCAGGAGGTTGTCAAGGCTTTCACCTGACAGGGCGCGTTTGGCCAGCTCTTCTGTCTTGTCCTTGATGCCGGCGTCGGTCAGCTTTTCAAAGTCTGGTTCCAGTGCATTGATCTGATCCACCAGCGGGCGGGTCGCCTTGATTTTGCGATCGTTTGGCGTGCCAAAGACCTTTTTGGCGATTGTTCCGATACCCAGCATGTGCTCTCCAGCCGATTTTTATGTGTGGCAGCGATCTGCTTGCCCAGCGCTCAGTCAGACCATAGATGTATGGGGAAACGCCTGAGCCGCGCCTGATAGGCGATGTAAGGGCCGCACATAACACTGTCAATGTAGCAGCCCCTCCCGGGGCGTAACGATAGGACAATCCATGCATAAACGACTCACTTTCGTGGCCGCTCTGGCCGTTTCCGCCTGCCTCGGCCTGCCTGCGACCGCGCAGGACACGCCGCAGCTTGATACCGTGGTGGCAACAGTCAACGGCACCGATATTACGCTGGGCCACATGATCATCGCCCGCGCGCGCCTGCCCGAACAATATCAGCAACTTCCCGACGACGTGCTGTTCAAGGGCATCCTCGAACAGCTGGTTCAACAGACCGCCCTCAGCGACAATTTTGAGGGCGATTTGCCCGCCCGTGTCACCCTGTCACTGGAAAACGAGAGCCGCTCGCTCAAGGCCGGTGAGGTGATCGAAAAGATCATGGCGGAACCGCTGGACGAAGCGGAGGTTCAGGCCGCCTATGACGAACAATACGCCAGCGCCGAGCCGGAAAAGGAATTCAACGCCGCGCATATCCTGGTCGAGACGCAGGAAGAGGCACAGGCGATCAAGACGCAACTGGATGAAGGTGCCGATTTTGCCGAACTCGCACGTGAGAAGTCGACCGGCCCCTCCGGTCCCGGTGGTGGTGCACTGGGATGGTTTGGCAAGGGCATGATGGTGCCCGCCTTCGAGAACACCGTGATGGAGATGGAACCGGGCGCGGTTTCCGACCCGGTCGAGACACAGTTCGGCTGGCACGTGATCAAGCTGAACGAGGTGCGCGACACCGAAGCGCCTGCGCTGGACGCAGTCCGCGAAGAGATCGAACTGCAGCTGCGCCAGACCCGTGTTCAAACCGCCATCGAGGAAATCACCGAGAAGGCTGACGTGGACCAATCCGCCGCCGAAGGGATCGACCCTGCGGTTCTCAAAAACGTCGAATGGCTGGAGTAAGAATTGGGCAAGATCACACAAGTCTCCCCGCTGGCCCCTGCGGCCTTCCCGCAATTGCCGGTCATTGGCGGTGTGCGTTTCGCCACCGCCTCTGCCGGGGTCAAATACCAGGGCCGCACTGATGTGATGCTGGCGGAACTGGCGCCGGGAACGGCGGTGGCCGGGGTCTTTACCCGGTCGAGGACCCGCGCCGCGCCGGTGCTGGATTGCCAGGACAAGATCGGCGGTGCCTGCGATGCCGGGGCCGCGATACTGGTGAACTCGGGCAACGCCAATGCCTTTACCGGCAAGAACGGTGTCGCCTCGGTGCAGGCCATCACATCGGCTGTGGCAGCCGCCTGCGATGTTCCGCAATCGCGTGTCTTCACCTCCTCCACCGGCGTGATCGGCGAACCCTTGCCGCATGAGCGGGTCACCGCCAGCCTCGCCGAGCTGCAGTCCGGGCTGGATGCCGGCGGCATTGCCGCCGCGGCCAAGGCCATCATGACGACCGACACCTTTCCCAAGGGCGCGTCGGCGGAAATAGAGGTTGGTGGCACAACGGTTAAGATTGCCGGGATCGCCAAGGGTTCCGGCATGATCGCCCCCGACATGGCCACGATGCTGGTCTATATCTTTACCGATGCCGCGATTGATCAGGCGGCGCTGCAGGCGATGATCAGCACAGGCGCGGACAAGACATTCAACTGTATCACCGTGGACAGCGATACATCGACATCGGACAGCCTGATCGTCGCCGCCACCGGCGCGTCGGGCCAGGACGTGACGGGGAATGCGGAATTTGCCGCCGCCATGCATGGTGTGATGCTGGATCTCGCCCATCAGGTCGTGCGCGATGGCGAGGGTGCGACGAAATTCGTCGAGGTCGCCATCACCGGTGCCGCATCGGATGCAGACGCCAGGACACATGCCATGGCAATCGCCAATTCACCCCTGATCAAGACCGCCATCGCGGGCGAAGATCCGAACTGGGGCCGGGTTGTCATGGCCATCGGCAAATCCGGTGCAGATGCAGATCGCGACCGCCTGTCGATCCGTTTCGGAGAGGTGGAAGTCGCCAAGGATGGCTGGCGCAGCCCCAATTACTCCGAGGAAGCCGCAGCCGCGCATATGAAGGGCGAGAACATCGTGATCGCCGTGGATCTGGGCCTCGGGGCCGGCACCGCCACGGTCTGGACCTGTGATCTGACGCACGGCTATATCGCGATCAATGCCGACTACCGCTCATGACCGCGCAGAGACGCCTGAAGTGAAGGTTGTTCTTGTCTCTGCCGTTGCGCTGATCGACGTCGACGGGCGGGTCCTGTTGGCGCAACGGCCCGAGGGCAAGGAAATGGCGGGCCTGTGGGAGTTTCCGGGCGGCAAGGTCGAACCGGGCGAAACACCTGAAATGGCGCTGATCCGCGAGTTGCAGGAGGAATTGGGGATCAATACCTGGTCTTCCTGCCTGGCGCCGCTGACCTTTGCCAGCCACAGCTATGACAGGTTTCACCTGCTGATGCCCTTGTTTGCCTGCCGCAAATGGGAAGGCACCCCGCGGTCCAACGAAGGTCAGTCACTGAAATGGGTGCGCCCGAACGATTTGCGCAACTACCCGATGCCAGCGGCCGATATCCCGCTTATCCCCGTTCTCCGAGACTGGTTGTGAAACAAAATTGCGCAACCGCCCTAAATTTGCGCACCAAAGTTAAGCTTTTGTAAAACAATTTTGTGGTAATGCTCTTATTGTTTGGTAAACTGATTTCAACTTTCTGGGGAGGAAGCAGTATGTTGCGCACGATTACGATCGGTTCCTGTATTTCCGTGCAGGGTATCTTTGTCGGCAACACACCAAACGGGCAGATGACCGTGCAGGTGGACGACAAGATTTATAGCGGAAAGCCAGTGAATCGGAGCAACTGACGGAATATTTTGGCGTCTGACGAACTTCGCCCGACCTTGGGCGTTGGCCTCTGGGGCATCTGCCCTTTTGTGATAGGGGCAGAAGATGTCAGACCAACGAACAATCGTGATCCTTAATGCTGCCTCCGGCAGCCAGGATGGCGATGACAAGAGATCGGCAATTACCGCCGCGTTCACCAAGCGTGGACGCGGCGTTGATTTTATCAATGTCCAGGATCATGACAGTGTGGAGGCCGCGGCAAATGCGGCGCTGGCCGACCCGGACGCTGCCCTGGCGATAGCGGGCGGTGACGGCACGATCTGCGGCGCGGCCTCTGTGCTGGCGGGCAGTGGCCGTGCCATCGGCATCATCCCGGCGGGCACATTCAATTACTTTGCCCGCTCTCTGGGCCTGCCACAGGAAATGGATGCGGCGGTGGAAACCCTGATCACGGGACAGCCCCGCGCGGTCAATGTTGCAACCGTCAATGACCGGATGTTCCTCAACAACGCCAGCATCGGGGCCTATGCGGCAATCCTCCAGACCCGCGAGGGGACCTACCGCCGCTGGGGCCGCAGCAGGTTGGCAGCCTATTGGTCCGTGGTGAAAACTCTTGTGACCTTCCGTGCGCCACTGCGTCTGAACGTCAGGGTCGACGATCAGACCCTGACCCGCCGCACCCCGATCATCTTTGTCATCAACAACGCCTACCAGCTGCAGCAAATGGGGCTGGATGGCGCGGAGGCCGTGGCGGCAGGTGAACTGGTGGTGCTGATCGCCCCCAATACCGGGCGCCTGGGTCTGTTTCGCCATGCAGCGGCCCTTGCCCTTGGCATTGCAAAATCTGAAACTGATTACGAAATGATCAGCGGGAAAAACATCGAAATCGTGATGAAACGGAAACGCCGTCCGGTTGCGCGGGATGGGGAGATCACCCGCATGGGCGGGCCCTTTACCCTGCGCCACGCGGCAGATCCCTTGCGGATCATGGTCCCGCGCGATGCGCCGCCTTCCGTGCGATGACCCGGCTGATCCACCTGTCCGATCTGCATTTCGGCAAGGACCGTGCCAATCTGATCGAGCCACTGCTCAGGGCGCTGTCGGAACTCGGACCTGATCAGGTTGCGATCTCGGGTGATTTGACCCAGCGCGCGCGGCGGCGGGAATATGTGAGCGCCCGCGCGTTTATCGACCGGATCAACGCGCCGGTGCTGTGCATCCCCGGCAATCACGACATCCCCATCCACCGGCCCCTGACGCGCTTTTTCCGGCCTTTCGGGCATTATCGCAGCTATATATCCCGCGATCTGACCCCGCGTGTCGAAACCGAGCAGATGGTGATGGTCGGCCTGAACACCGTCGACCGCTTTCAATGGCAGGCAGGTCGCCTGTCCGCGTCCCGGTTGCTCAGGGCCTGCAATGCCATGCGGGGCGCGCCTGCCCATAAGCTGCGCGTGCTGGTCGCCCACCATCCGCTTGAGCACCCCAGAGGCGTCAGCAAGAAACCCATCCCCGGCGCTGCCGCTGCGCTGGAGCGCCTGATTGGCTGCGGTGCCGATCTGATCCTGTCGGGGCATCTGCACCTGTGGCACGCCGGAGAATTCGCCCACCGCGCCGGGGAAGAATTGCACCGCAATGCGATCCAGCTGCATGCGGGCACCAGCCTGTCGTCACGGATGCGCGGCGAACCCAATGATTTCAATCTGATCGACATCTCGCCAGATGCAATTCACGTCGCCCGGCAAAGCTTTGACGAGGAAACGGGCCGGTTCGAAACGAAAGAGACCCGGCAATTCAGCCGGGTCCCTGACAATTTTCAAAGCTGAACGCGATCAGCTCAACGTCCGGGTGACTTCTTCACGTTCGAAGATTTCGATCACGTCATCGGGACGGATATCATCGTAGTTCTCGAAGGCCATGCCGCATTCCTGACCGGACTGCACTTCGGGCACTTCATCCTTGAACCGCTTGAGCGTTTTCAGCGTCCCTTCGTGGATCACGACGTTGTCGCGCAGCAGACGCACACCGGCAGAGCGCCTTGCGACACCTTCGGTGACCAGACAGCCGGCAACCTTGCCCACCCCGGTGACCTTGAAGACTTCCTTGATGGTTGCATAACCAATGAAGTTCTCCTTGATCTCGTTGCTGAGCAGGCCTGAAGCCGCAGCCTTCACATCGTCCACAAGATCGTAGATCACCGAATAATACCGGATCTCCACACCCTTCTGGTTGGCTGTGTTGCGCGCGGATGCGTTGGCACGGACGTTGAAGCCCATGATCGGGGCACCGGATGCTTCGGCAAGGCCCACATCCGTCTCGGTGATCGCACCGACACCGGAGTGAAGAACCCGCACGCGCACCTCGTCGTTGCCGATCTTTTCCATCGCCTGAACGATGGCTTCGGCAGAACCCTGCACGTCGGCCTTGACCAGGATCGGCAGTTCGGAAACATCCTCGTCCGCCTTGGCATTGGCCATCAGCTGTTCGAGAGTGGTCGCCGCACCCGCCGCAGCGCGTTTGTCCTTGGCCGCTTTCTCGCGGTAGCTTGCGATCTCGCGCGCCTGAGCTTCGGTGCTGGTCACGTTCAGCACGTCGCCTGCTTCGGGTGTCCCGTTCAGGCCCAGAACCTCGACGGGAACAGATGGCCCGGCTTCCTTCACACGCTCGCCCTGATCGTTGATCAGCGCACGCACCTTGCCGTATTGTTCGCCCACGACAAAGATATCGCCCTGGCGCAGCGTGCCGTTCTGGATCAGAACCGTCGCCACGGGGCCGCGGCCCACGTCAAGCTGCGCTTCGATCACGGCACCAACAGCGGCACGGTCCGGGTTCGCCTTGAGCTCCAGGATCTCGGCCTGCAGCGCGATGGCCTCAAGCAGTTGATCCAGACCCTGTCCGGTGGTCGCGGAAACCTCCACGTCCTGAACGTCGCCCGACAGCTTCTCCACGATGACCTCGTGTTGCAGCAGATCGGTACGGACCTTGTCCGGGTTCGCGGCAGGCTTGTCGATCTTGTTGATCGCCACGATCATCGGCACCTTGGCCGCTTTCGCGTGGTTGATCGCTTCGATGGTCTGCGGCATCACCGCATCATCCGCAGCCACAACCAGCACCACGATGTCCGTCACCTGAGCACCGCGCGACCGCATCGACGTAAACGCCGCGTGGCCCGGTGTATCGAGGAAAGACAGCACAGCGCCGTTTTCGGTGGTAACCTGATAGGCCCCGATGTGCTGGGTAATCCCGCCAGCTTCGCCCGCGACGACCTTGGCGTTGCGGATCGCATCCAGCAGCGATGTCTTGCCGTGGTCGACGTGACCCATGATGGTGATGACCGGCGGACGGCCAACCAGATCCTTGGGATCGTCGATGACTTCCTTGATGACATCCTCGACGTCGGAATCGGAAACGCGGACAACCTTGTGGCCGAATTCCTCGATGATCAGTTCGGCGGTATCGGCATCAATGGTTTCATTCTGCGTCACCATCATGCCGTTGTTCATCAGCGCCTTGACGACTTCGCCCACACGTTCGGCCATACGGTTGGCCAGTTCGGAAACGACAATCGCCTCGGGCAGCTGCACATCGCGCACGACCTTTTCACGCTCGACAGAGCCACCCATGGCCTTCTGCCGTGCGCGTTCCTGCTTGCGCTTCATCGCAGCCATCGACCGCTGCCGTCCGCCTTCGCCGCCGGTCAGCGCCTGATTGACCGTCAGCTTGCCGGAGCGACGGTTGTCATTGCCGCGGTTCTTCTTGTTGGTTTCCTCGCGGTCACGCTCGGTCTTGCGGGGGGCTTGCGCCGGTGCCGCCTTGTTGTTCGGCGTGCGGGCAACGGCAGGTTCGGAAGGCGCTGCTGCCGCAGCTTCGGCAGCCGCAGCGGCCTCGCGGACCTTTGCGGCTTCTTCCTCGGCCTTCGCCTTGAGCGCCTCTTCGCGCTCTTTTTCCTCGCGTTCTTTCTCTTCCTGCTCAGCCCTGCGGCGCTCGCGGTCTTCCGCGCGGGCCTTTTCTTCGGCTTCGCGGGCTGCGGCCTCTTCGGACTCGCGGGCCTTGGCGGCCTGAACAGCCCTCAGGCGGCGATCCATTTCCGCATCGGTGATCCCCGCAGGACGCTTGGAAGGGTCCCCAACCGGAGATCCGCCAGCACCTGCCTTACCGGCACCCGGCTTGGGCACCACAACGCGCTTGCGCTTGGTTTCGACTACGACGTTCTTGGTCCGCCCATGGCTAAAGCTTTGCTTTACATTCCCCGGACGCGCGCCTCCGCGCAGACCCAATGTTTTCTTGCCGTCACTATCGCTCATCTAGCTCGTCTATCCTTTCGACTGGCCCTTGCCAGTCTCGTTTTTGCGCACGCCTTTAAGTCGTTGGGCTTCCTCTACAACACGTAGCGTGAGTCCACCAGAGGCGAGCGCCCCATGTATCACAGTTTGACGTCCGAAAGCCAAACCCAATTCATCTGCCGTCAGCCATCCGATATAATGGCCGTAGTGCGGCGTGCTTAACTTGCTCTTGCCGCGACCCGATCCGTCTGACGCCTGGATCAGCACTTCTGCCTCTTCGGACTGCAGCCAGCTCTTTACCTTTTCGTAGCCCGCAACGGCACGTCCGCCCTTGCGCTGCAACGAAATAAGGTCGACCACACGCCGGGCAAGCTGCTTTTCCACTTCGTCGGCCAACCCTTCAGGTACATTCACCTGCTGCTTGGCTGCACGGGTAAACAGCTTTTTCTTCACCGCCAGTTCAATCGCATCGCGATCCGCCGCGACATAGATGCCGCGCCCCGGCAGTTTGCCCAGAATATCGGGCACAACCTGCTGATCTGGGCCAACCACAAAACGCACAAGCCCGAACTTGGGTTGCACCTCTCCCGTCGAGATACATTTGCGTTCGGGACCGTCAGACCGATCCTTGGTTGCGCCACCGCGACCCATCAGGTGCTTCCGGGGCCTGCGATCAGGCCCCGGCCTCCTCGGCAGCTTCGCCGTCTTCATCGGTTTCTTCAGCCGCTTCAAGATCCGCAGGATCGACCCAGCCCAGCATGACGCGGGCGGTCATGATCATGTCCTGCGCTTCCTCCAGCGAGATGTCGAAGGGTTCAAGCGTGCCATCGTCCTTTACACGCTCGCCATTCACGGTTGTCCAACCGCCGGCCAGTTCCCAGTCGGCGCAGGTTGCAAAGTCTTCCAGTGTCTTCACGTCATCCTTTGCCAGCGCTTCAATCATCTGGGGTGTCAGACCCTCGAATTCAACCAGGCTGTCTTCGACACCCAATGCGCGGGCGGCTTCCAGGGCCGCCTTGTTCTGCGCTTCCAGCACGTCACGGGCACGGGCCTGAAGCTCGGCGGCGGTATCTTCGTCCACACCGTCGATCACCAGAAGCTCGTCAACCTCGACATAAGCCACTTCCTCAAGGTTGGTGAACCCTTCGGAGACCAGAAGCTGGGCAAAGAATTCGTCCAGGTCCAGATTGTCCATGAACAGCTTGGTGCGCAGCTCGAACTCGGCCTGACGGCGCTGGCTTTCCTGCTCTTCGGTCATGATGTCGATATCAAGACCGGTCAGCTGGCTGGCCAGACGCACGTTCTGACCGCGACGGCCGATGGCAAGCGACAGCTGCTCTTCGGGGACGACGACTTCGATCTTGCCGGCTTCTTCATCCAGAACAACCTTGGACACTTCCGCAGGCTGCAGCGCGTTCACCAGGAAGGTCGGCTGATCCTCGTTCCAGGGGATGATGTCGATCTTTTCGCCCTGAAGCTCGTTCACCACGGCCTGCACACGGCTGCCGCGCATGCCGACGCAGGCGCCAACCGGGTCGATCGAGCTGTCATAGGAGATGACGGCGATCTTGGCGCGCGAACCGGGGTCGCGGGCCACGGCCTTGATCTCGATGATGCCGTCATAGATTTCGGGCACTTCCATCTTGAACAATTCGGCCATGAACTCGGGCGCTGTGCGCGACAGGAAAATCTGCGGCCCGCGCTGCTCGCGGCGCACGTCCTTGATATAGACGCGGATACGGTCGTTGGGCCGGTAGCTTTCGCGGCCGATCTTTTCGTTCCGGCGCAGGATCGCTTCGCCAGCGCCCACATCGACGATGACGTTTCCGTATTCCTCGCGCTTGACCAGGCCGTTGATGATGGTGCCTGCGCGGTCCTTGAATTCTTCGTACTGGCGGTCACGCTCGGCTTCGCGGACCTTCTGCAGGATCACCTGCTTGGCCGATTGTGCGGCGATGCGGCCCATTTCAACGGGGGGCACTTCCTCAACCAGCGTATCGCCGACCTTGGGATCGTCCATGTACTGCCGGGCTTGCTCGACCGTGAACTCGGCCTGGTAGTTTTCCAGTTCCTCATCCTCGACCACCGTGCGGACGCGGGTAAAGGTGGCGCGGCCGGTCTTGCGGTCGATGGACACACGGATGTCCATTTCCGCGCCATAGCGGGACTTGGCCGCCCGGGCGAGCGATTCTTCCATCGCTTCGACCACCAGACCGGGGTCGATCATCTTTTCACGCGCCACCGCTTCGGCGGTTTGCAGCAGCTCAAGCTGGTTGGCAGATGTAATGGCCATTAGTCTTCTCCCTCAGCAGACCCGTCATCGGTCTGAACTTCATCGAAATCTTCTTCATTCAGCGCGCCGGCCGCCTTGCGTTGGCGCAACATTTCCTTGATCAGCTCGTCCGTCAGCACCAGCTTGGCGTCCGACAGCCAGTCAAAGTTGAGCCCGATGGTCCCCTCTTCGACGTTGATCAGCACTTCGTTCCCGTCAATCCCGGCCAGCTCGCCCTTGAAACGGCGGCGGCCGTCGATCAGCTCGTCCGTCTCGATCTTGGCCTCGTAGCCTTCGAACATGTCGAAATCCTTGAGCCGGGTCAGCGGACGGTCGATGCCGGGGCTTGAGACCTCCAGCGTGTATTCATCGAGGATCGGGTCTTCGACATCCAGCACGGTGCCGATGGCCTGATTGATCAGCGCAAGGTCATCAACCTCGATCCCGCCCTCGGGCCTGTCGGCCATGATCTGCAGGGTCGTGTTCTTGCCTGACATCAGTCGCACGCGCACCAGTTCAAACCCCATGTCCTCGATCACCGGGGTGATGATCTCGGCCAGGCGGCGGTCAATGGCGGCTTTTGCTATCAGATCGTTGGACATGGTTCTTTCAGACACAAAAAAACGGGCGCGCGGCCCGTGTTCAAGATCGGTGGAGCATTTGGTGTGGACCCGAACGCGCCGCTGTTGGCAACCATATACGCCGGGTTGCCGCCAATCGCAAGGCCCCCCGCGCAAGGCTCATCCGAACCACCAGCGTTCCGCCGCGCGCAGGTTGTCCAGCGGGCGCAGGGGGCTGACCTGCGCGGGCTGAGCGACGGCGGCGCTGACGGCCTGCACCGGGTGGCGCGCGTCGGGCATCAGGTGAATATCCGGCAAACCGGCAAGCGCGCCCGCGTCGCGGATATCCACCGCGTCGACCAGATATTCGCCCAGCGCCTGGCCTCGCACCGGTTCGGAAGGGATCGAGGTCAGCTCGACCTCGTCAAACCAGCCCGCCGTGCCGTCGCGGTAGTGGCTGGCTGTTCGCGTCGCCAGAACCTGCTGGCCGGGCCGGAACCGGCGCAGCTGGTAAAGCCCGGTGCCGATGCCTGCCTCCGGTGCGTGGGCGGGCCGGATCACGTACTCAGGCCCCGACAGCATCAGCGGCAGCCCGACGTTCGGTACTTCCAGGGTGATTCTCAGCTGGTCGGGGCGCATTGCACGCACCTCTCCCGCCACCAGCCCGCGCAGGCTGGCCACCGCATCCGCCGCCGTAAAAGCAGCACCGTCATGGAACCGTACCCCGCGACGCAGGTCGAAATCCCAGACCCGCGCATCGTCCGAGGCCTGCCAGCCCAGCGCGAGTTCGGCGCGCAGGGTGCCATCTGCGGCCACTTCGGTCAGGGTGTCATAGATCAGCCCCTGCCGCGCCACCTGCATGAACAACCCATCACCCTGCGACCACGAATCGCTGCGGGACCCGCCCGACAGCGCCATTCGCAAACGCCCGCCACGTGCGGGCACGCCCGCCGCGCCAACGCCCGTCGCGGCCAGCAAGGCCGCCGCCGCAGCGCTGGAAAAAACCGCGCGGCGGTCAAGAAGGGTGGTCCTGCGGCTCATAGCTTTGCGATCCTGTCCATGGCGCGCACCAGCTCCGCACTGATCCCCGGTTCCGACAGGGCATGGCCCGCATTGCGCACCATCAACAGCTCCACACCGGGCCAGCGTTCCGCGATCCTGTGGGCGCTGACCGGTGGACAGATCATGTCATACCGCCCCTGCACGATGGTGCCGGGGATATGCGCGATACGCGGCATGTGTTCCACGATCTGGCCGTCGAACTCCAGAAAGCCCGCGTTGGTGAAATAGTGATTCTCCAACCGGGAAAAGGCGCGGGCATAGTCGGACGGCCCCTCATGCGATGCCCCGGACGACTGGATCGACGCCAGCGCGTTTTCCCATGCGGCCCAGGCCCTGCCAAAGCGCTGCTCAATCGGCAGATCGCCCGAAAACAGACGCCTGTGGTAGGCCTTGATCAGGTCGTCCTGTTCTTCTTTGGGAATCAAGGACACGAAGCGGTCCCAGACCTCGGGCCAGAATTTCCCGGCGCCGCCGCCATAGAACCAATCCAGCTCCGACTGCGTCATCAGGAAAACGCCGCGCAAGACCAGGTGGCGCACGGCATCCGGGTGCGTCTGGGCATAGACCAGCGCCAACGTCGCCCCCCAGGACCCGCCAAAGACGATCCAGCGGTCGATCTTCAATTCTTTGCGAATCATCTCGATGTCCGCGACCAGGTGCCAGGTGGTGTTGTCCGTCACGCTTGCGTGGGGGCGCGACCGTCCACAGCCGCGCTGATCAAACAGAATCACCCGGTAGACGGAGGGATCGAAATATCGGCGCATCGACGGGCTGCAGCCGCCGCCGGGGCCACCATGCAGGACCACAACCGGAAGCCCATCCGGGTTGCCGCATTGCTCGTAATAAACCCTATGCCCCTGCCCGACCGACATCATCCCCTGATCGAAGGGGTCAATGGGCGGATAAAGATACTGCGCCGCGCGCATTTGGTCGGGATACTTGTCCATGGGGGACCTATATAGTGTCCAAGTCTACAAGAACATAGGAAGCGGAAAATGCAAATGTCTCGAACAACAGTTGATCCGTCAGAAATTTCCAAATTCGAAGCCATGGCCGCCGAATGGTGGGATCTGAACGGAAAGTTCAAGCCGCTGCACATGCTCAATCCCTGTCGGCTGGATTATATCACCAGCCAGATTGCCGGGGAATTCGACCGCGACCTGAAAGCTGCCGACCCATTCGAGGGCCTGCGAATCCTCGATATCGGCTGCGGCGGCGGGCTGCTGGCAGAACCGATGGCGCGGCTGGGCGCGGATGTGGTCGGCGCCGATGCGGCGGAAGGGAATATTCCTGTGGCACGGGTCCACGCGGAACAATCCGGCCTCGATATCGACTACCGCCACACCACTGCCGAAGCGATGGCAGAGGCGGGCGAACGGTTCGATGTTGTCCTCAACATGGAAGTGGTCGAACACGTCGCCTCCCCCATTGATTACCTGACCGCCTGCCATGACCTGCTGAAACCGGGCGGGCTGCACATCTGTTCGACAATCAACCGAAATCCGAAATCCTTTGCCATGGCGATCGTGGGAGCGGAACACATCATGCGATGGCTGCCGAAAGGGACACATGAATGGTCCAAGTTCATCACCCCCGACGAATTGTTCGACCTGCTGCGGCAGGCAGGGCTTGAGCCGGTGGACCGCAAGGGGTTCGTATTCAACCCCATCGCATGGACCTGGCGGCTGTCCGACAAGGACCTGAGCGTGAACTACGTGACGGCAAGCCTCAGGAAAGCTTGATCCGGATTTCGCGCAGGATCGGCAGGGCCGCGCGGGTCTGTTCCTCGCCCAGGCTTTCCACCACCTCGTTGATCATCGGCGCGATGGCAGCCACCGCATCGTCGCGTGCCTGCCGCCCCGCCGGACTGATCGCGACCATCTTGCGCCGCGCATCGTCCCAGTCCGGGCGGATGTGGACATAGCCGGACCATTCCAGCTTGGTCAGGGTGTTGGTCATCGCCCCGCGGGTGACACCGAACCGTTCGGCCAGCCGCGCCGGGCTGCTTTCATCGCCCTGCCAGGAAAGATGGTTCAGCACCGAGAAATGCGAAATCTCCATTCCCTTCGGCAACACCCGTGTCAGACGACTGCGCACAGCGTGATCGGCCGCCAGCAACTCGCTGAACAGCATGATCGCAACTGTCTGACTGTCATCACTCATCTACCGACCTGATCAAGAAGCCACTTCAGGCGCATCAAACATGCGCGCGTTTGCCATGCTGGGGACCTTGCCCCGCACTTTCGCGACATCATCCATATCCAGGACAAAGTTGTAAACGCCGGCTGTGTCGCCTGCATCCAGCAGCACCTCGCCCCAGGGCGACACCACCAGCGAATGACCATAGCAATCCCGCGTCTTGTGTTCGGCGCTGGCATGGGTGCCCGTCTGCGCCGGGGCTATCACGAAACAGCCTGTCTCAATCGCCCGCGCCCTGAGCAGCGCATGCCAGTGGGCCGCACCGGTCACCGGCGAAAACGCCGCCGGCACGGTGATGATCTGCGCCCCTGCGCGGGCCAATGCGTTGTAAAGCAGCGGAAACCGGACATCGTAACAGATGCTCAACCCGATCTTGCCAAAGGGCGTGTCGGCCACCACGGCCTGCGTGCCCGGACGGTAGCCCGCCGATTCGCGATAGGTCTCGCTCTCGTTTATCTGCACGTCGAACATGTGGATCTTGTCGTATCGCGCCACGATCCCCCCCTGCGGGCCGATCAGAAAGGACCGGTTGGCAAAACGCCCGTCCGCGTCCCCGGTCTTGAGCCCGAGCGACCCGATCAACAGCCAGATCCCCGCATCCGCCGCCGCCTTGCGCAGGGCGGCCAGGGTGATGTCCTCGTCTTCGTGCAACAGCACGTCCTGCTGGTGGCTGCGGCTGGTCGACACGCAATTGGTCACTTCCGGCGTCAGAACAAACTCTGCCCCGGCGCGCACCGCCTCATCCAGCATGGCCAGCGTCTTGCCAAGGTTGTCCCCGGGGTCATCCGTGACATTCAGTTGCAGGATCGCGCCTTGCATCATGCAGCCAGCAAGCCATCCAGCTTGCCCTCGCGTTCAAGCGCGAAAAGATCGTCACATCCGCCCACATGGGTCTCCCCGATAAAGATCTGCGGAACGGTGCGCCCTCCGTTTGCCCGCTGGATCATTTCGGGTTTGCGGTCGGGGTTGGCCAATACGTCCACCTCGGAAAAGCTGACACCCTTCTGGTTCAGCAACCGTTTGGCGGCATGACAGAAACCGCAAAGCGGCGATGTGTAGATTTCGACGGGTTTCATTCGATATCCCTTTCAACAAGAAACGCTTAAAGGGGATTTAGGTGTCTTTGGCCACGCGCGCCAGTGTTACCACACAAACAGGTCCCGAACCTGCCGAATGACAGGCCTCCGTCGCGGCGGCCAATGTCGCGCCGGAGGTCATCACGTCATCCACCAGCAACACCGGCCGGTCACGGACCACGTCGCGCCGGGCCGGGTTGAGGCGGATGGCATTTTCAAGGGTCTTGCGCCGTTCCTCCCGGCCCAGACCGTCCAGCGTGGGGGTCGCACGATACCGTTGCAGCAGATCGACACAGCACAGATGCCCCGATTCCCGTGCCATCGCGCGGGCCAGCAAAGCCGACTGGTTGTACCTGCGCCTGATCCTGCGCCGCCAATGAAGCGGAACCGGGGCGATCAGGGTGTCGGGCTGCAGTACAGGTCGCGCAGCTGTTGTCATCCAGCGGCCTGCGGGCCGCGCAATCTCCTGACGGTCCCCGTGTTTCAGCGCCAGCACCAGCTTGCGCCCGGTATTGGCGTACAACAGTGCCGCGCGCCCCTGCACCCAGGGGCGCGGGCTTTGCAGGCAGGAATCGCAGAATAACACGTCGCCCCCCGACAGGCCGGGCAATGGCGCGCCGCATTGGTCACAGATCGTGCCGCCGATGAAAGACGTGTCGCGCCAACATGGTCCGCAGAGGCCAAAGTCGCTTTCCACGATTTCACCGCAGGTCAGACATCGCGCAGGATAGATGGCGTTCAACGCGGTTTGCAGTCTATCCAACAACGGCATATTGACCTCCCATGACCACGCCATCGCCCCTGACCGACCTGACTGCACTGGCCCTTCGCCGCGCGCGCGCAACGCCCGAGGCGCTGTTCCTGCATCAACAGGCCATCGACGAGATTCAGGATCGGCTCGGGATGGTTAACAAGTCCTTTACCGCGCCGGCCGTGGTCACGGATTTTCCCGCCGTCTGGGGTGACCTGCTGCCAGAAGCGACGGCTGTTCCCGCCTCGGATGTCCTGTCGCTGGAGGTGGGGGCGCATGACCTTGTGATCCACGGCATGTCGCTGCATTGGGCCAATGACCCTGTCGGGCAGCTGATCCAGTGCCGCCGGGCGCTGCGCGCGGACGGTCTGTTTGTCTCTGCCGCTTTTGGTGGGCAGACCCTGCAGGAATTGCGCGCCTGTCTGGGCCAGGCCGAAGCCTCGGTCACCGGTGGCATGTCCCCTCGTGTCGCGCCCATGGCCGAACTCCGCGACATGGGCGGGCTGCTGCAGCGGGCCGGTTTTGCGCTGCCGGTGGCGGATGCCGTGCCTCTGACCGTTTCCTACCAGGACGCCTGGGCCCTGATGCGCGACCTGCGCGCGATGGGCGAATCCAACGCCCTGTCAGCACGGCTGCGACGGCCCACCGCCCGCGCCGTGATTGAAACCGCGGCAGAGCTTTATCAAAACCATTTCAATGATGGCGAAGGCCGTGTGATTGCCACCTTCGAACTGATTTTCCTGACCGGCTGGGCCCCGGACGAAAGCCAGCAGAAACCGCTGCGGCCCGGTTCCGCACAACAGCGTCTGGCGGATGCCCTGAACACGGATGAGACAAAGTTGCGCAATTGACCCTGCGTTGAAACCGGCTATTTCAGCACGACACTGGTGACCAAGGACAGAATTATGCAAGCCGCGCGCCCGCAACATGCCAACGCCGACCATCCCGCTGTCCCCAGGGAACGTGTCGGCGTTCTGCTGGCGAACCTCGGCACGCCTGACAATTATGACTACTGGTCGATGCGCCGTTACCTTGGAGAATTCCTGTCGGATCGCCGGGTCATCGACTATTCCCCATGGCTCTGGCAGCCGCTGCTGCAACTGGTCATCCTCAGCAAACGCCCCTTCACCAGCGGCGCCGCCTACAAGAGCATCTGGAACCATGCCACCGGCGAAAGCCCGTTGATGACCATTACCAAGGCGCAGACCGCCAAGATGGCGACAGCGCTGAAAGAACGTTACGGCGATGACGTGATGGTTGATTTCTGCATGCGTTACGGAAACCCGTCAACGCAGTCCAAGGTTGCCGCAATGACTGCGGCAGGCTGCACGAAGATCCTGTTCTTTCCGCTTTATCCGCAATACGCAGGGGCAACATCAGCCACGGCCTGCGACGCGTTCTTTGCCGCTTTGGGCAAGGAAAAATGGCAACCGATCGCGCGGGTTGTCGAACCCTACTTTGACCGCCCCGACTATATCGAGGCGCTCGCCCGATCTGTCGAACGCACCTATGCCGCAGCAGAGAAGCGGCCGGATATCCTGATCTGTTCTTATCATGGTGTCCCCATCCGCTACCTGATGGAGGGCGACCCCTACCATTGCCAATGCCAGAAAACGACGCGCCTGCTGAAAGAGCGGCTGGGCTGGGACGACACCCAGATCATGACGACTTTCCAATCGAAATTCGGCCCCGAGGAATGGCTGCAGCCCTACACCGTCGAAGAAGTTGCCCGGCAGGCCAAAGCAGGCAAGAAGACCATCGCGGTCTGCGCACCCGCCTTTTCAGCGGATTGCATCGAAACGTTGGAAGAGATCAACGAAGAGATCAGGGAAAGCTTTGAAGAGGCGGGAGGCGAAAGCTTTACCTATATCCCCTGCCTCAACGATGAAGACGCGCATATCGCGGCGCTGTCCAACGTGGTTCAGGAAAATCTGAAGGGCTGGCTGGACTGACTGGCTGAACCTGCGACGCAAGTTGCCCTTGCCGGGACACATGCCCCAGAACGCAAAAAAGGCGGTGCAGAACACCGCCTTTTTCGATTTAGATGTCGCTCTGAATTAGTCAGAAGCAACAGCAGCGGCAACAACGGCCAGCAGCAGCAGAGGAACCAGAACACCGGAAGAAGAAGAAGATGCTTCTTCAACGATGACGGGTGCTTCCACGATCGGCTCTGCCAGCGAACCAGCGTAAGCAGTCGATGCAGCGGCTGTCAGAGCAGCGGCGAGAACGAGTTTTTTCATAGTATAACCTCCAGAAAAGGCGTGTTGCACAATTGTGCACGCACGCACCCAAGACTTACCTCGTAAAACTTTCTAAACAGCATAACCGGGGGATTGCAAACCCGGATTCCGTTTTTGCGCCTTACAAGTCCTGAAATGTCGTCAAATAAGCAACACTTGCGTGCCGACCTTGGTCATGCTGAACAATTCAGCAATGTGTTCATTATAAAGACCAATACAGCCGTTCGACGACCGCCGTCCGATCTTGCGGGTGTCGTGGGTGCCGTGGATCCGGTAGTAGGTCCAGCTCAGGTACAGCGCGTGGGTGCCAAGGGGGTTATCCGGGCCCGGTCCGATGAATTCGGGCCACTCCGGATTGCGCTGCAGCATGGACGGCGTCGGCCGCCAGCTTGGCCCCACGACCTTTTGCACAACACTTGTCCGGCCGCGCCGCGTCAGGTCCTCCGTCAGAGGGACCGAGGAGGGGTAAAGCTTGTAGACGCTCTGATCTTCCGACCAGAAATGCACTGCGCGGCTGTCGATATCGACCAGAACCGCACCGTTGCGGGTGTTGTCGAAATAGGGGCGCCAATCCAGCGTCCGGAAGCTGGAGATGTTGCGGCGGACCGTCTCGGTAAGATCACGTTCGGTCTGGGTTGTCGCCTCGGAGTTCACGTTTGACGAGGTCTGTGCCAAAGCGGGCGAAGCGATCAGGGCGGCGGATCCTGCAAGGAAGGCCCGACGGCTGCTTAATTTTTGGTGCTTGTCGGACATTATCATGTCTCCATCAAAAAGGAATTTTGAGATTCTTCCCGATATATGACCCCAAAGCCTCAGTATCAAATCAAAGACCCGTCATCAGGCAAGGTAACGCCGATGTGCGTTTGAACTGCAACGCTGTCCGCTGTAGGAGGGGCAAAACAAACTCGTGGAGCTATGCCGTGATCCGTATCCTGTCCGTCCTGATGGCAATCTGCCTCGCCTTGTCTGCCTGTGCGCCAGTCACCCCCCAAATTGGCTCTGATGGCAAACCGCTGCCCAAGGCCTATCGCATCCGCGCCGGCGAAACTGGCAAGATTCAGTTCAGAATGCTTGATTCCGTCAATGCCCTGCGCAGCGCCGCCGGACAGGCGACCGTGGAACTGAACCCGCAGCTGAACGCTGCTGCCGCCACGCATTCCCGTGACATGTCGGTACAGAATCGGCCCTGGCACTTCGGCTCAGACGGGTCCTCCCCGATCGACCGGATCGCCCGCGTCGGCTATACCGGTCACCTGATCGGCGAAACGATTTCCGAGACCTACGAATCGGAGCTGGAGACCCTGGCCGCCTGGATGGAGCAACCGGATACGCGCCGCGTCATCATGTCGCCGGATGCGCGCAACATGGGCTTTTCCTGGTTTCAGGAACCGGGTGGCAAGATCTGGTGGACGCTGGTGATGGGGAACTGATCGGCAGTTCCCCTGCCCTTCACGGGTTCAGCAGGATCGGTGTACCGTCCCGCACCATCGCATAGATGTTTTCGATATCCTTGTTCCGGACAGCGATGCAGCCCCAGGTCCAGTCGCCCTTGTCCTTGCGCGACGGGTGTTTCTGGCCGTGGATGAAGATGTCGCCGCCGGGCTTCTGACCCAACTCTTCCGCGCGCCTGCGATCCTCTTCGTTGGGATATGAAATCCCAATCGACAGGTGGAAACGGCTGTTCGGATTGCGGCGATCGATGATGTAGGTGCCTTCCGGCGTCTTGCCGTCGCCTTCGACCGTCTTGTGCCCGACCGGAGCAAATCCAAGATGAATCGGATATTCCTCCAGCACCCTGTCATGATGCAGCAGCCACATCTTGCGATCCTGCTTGTTCACGACGACATAGGTGACTTCGGGGCCGTTATAGCGCTTGAACTTGCTGTTGCTGCACGCACCCAGTGCCACCAGCGCGGTGCCGCCCAGAATAAGTGTTCTGCGTTTCATTTGTTTTCGATCCTGCCTGACGGGTCAAATGTATCTTTGTTCCCCGCTATCACATACCCTAAAACGGGCTGTTCAAAAAGTGGTGAGACACAAGAATTTTCACACTGCGGCATCAGAACCGGGCGCAGAGGCTATCTGGAGAAACACGCGGCAAGTTCAACATGTGACGACCAGCGAAACTGGTCCACGACCTGCACCCAATCCAGCGTATATCCACCGCCCACCAACATTGCGGCATCGCGCGCAAAGGTCACCGGATTGCACGAAACATAGGCAATACGCGGTACTTTGGCCGGAATGATTTCCACCACCTGCCGCTCGGCTCCGGCGCGCGGCGGGTCCAGCACGATGGCATCCATCCTGGCCAGTTCATCCGGCAGCATCGGACGCCGGAACAGGTCGCGCGCCTGGGTTGTGACCGGTTTCAGCCCCTCGGCCATGCGCCATCCGTGATCGAGCGCTTCCAGCATTTCCGCTGCGCTTTCCACCGCCAGGACACTGGCGTTTTCCGCCAGGGGCAATGTGAATGTTCCGCATCCGGCGAACAGGTCGGCAATCCGGGCCGCCGGGCCAACCGCCTCCCTGACCGCAGCGCAAAGCGCCGCTTCACCCTCTTTGGTGGCCTGCAGGAATGCGCCCGGCGGTGGCGTCACCCTGGCCCTGCCGAAATGCTGCACCGGGGGCACGCGCATCGCGACGGTCTCATTATCCCAGCTCAACCGCGCAAGCCCAAGCTCTTCGGTCACCTGTGCCAGGGCCTGGCGCAGGGGCCCATCCAGCGGTTTGCCCTGCGCAGCGGCAACATCCAGCCCCGCATCGCTTTGCGTGACCGTCACGGCCAGCGCCGCCTTGCGGCTGGTGCCGATCATGGCCAACCGTTCCGCAATGGCCAGACCAGCCATGAGATCGGGATGCAGCAGCTTGCAATCGGGAATCTCGACGATCACATCGGATGCACGGCCGTGGAACCCGGCCATGGCGCCCTTCTTGGTTCGGCGCGCGGCAAAAGCGGCCCTGCGGCGCGACTGCGGCGGGGAGGTGACGATGGGACGAAATTCAGTCTCTAACCCGTGGGCATTCAACGAAATCCGAACGAATTCCTGTTTCCAGCCCGCAACGAAATCATCCGAGGCATGCTGCAACTGACACCCGCCGCAGGACTTGTAGTGGCGGCAGGGTGGCGACACCCGTTGATCCGATGGCGTCACGATCCGGACATTGGTAAGCGTCTCGCCCTCGACCTCGCCGGAAACGATCTCGCCCGGCAGGGTCATGGGCGCATAAATCGGTCCACTTGCGATACCGTCACCGTGGTGACCCAAACGAATGATCTGATGTTCTGTCATACCAGCGCCATATCCTGTGCACGGGCATAGAAAAAGAGCCTATTCCGCCGCCGCCAGATCAAGGAACCCGCCAGACTGCCGGTGCCAGTAGCGGGCATAAAGCCCATCCTCGGCCAACAGGCTCTCATGCGTCCCCTCTTCAACGATCCGGCCCGCGTCCATCACGATGATCCGGTCCATATCCGTGAGCGTGGACAGGCGGTGCGCCACGGCCAGCACCGTCTTGCCCTCCATCACACGGGTCAACGCAGCCTGGATCGACGCTTCGACCTCACTGTCGAGCGCGCTGGTCGCTTCGTCCAGCACAAGGATCGGGGCATCCTTGAGAATGGCGCGGGCCAAAGCGATCCGCTGGCGCTGACCGCCCGAAAGCTTCACACCCCGCTCACCCAGATGCGCATCGTATCCCTTGCGGCCCTTGTGGTCCTGCATGTTCTCGATGAACTCATGCGCCTCGGCCTTGCGCGCAGCCGCGATAACCTCGTCGCGGGTCGCGTCAGGCTTCCCGTATCTGATGTTGTCAAAGGCTGAGCGGTTGAACATCGCGGTTTCCTGCGTGACCATGCCGATCTGCCGCCGCAGGCTTTCCTGCGTCACATGGGCAATGTCCTGACCGTCAATCAGAATACGGCCCTTCTCCAGCGGATAGAGCCGCAAAAGAAGCGAAACCAGGCTGGACTTGCCCGCACCCGACGCCCCGACCACACCCAGTTTCTCCCCCGGTGCAATGGTCAGCGACAAATGCTCGACACCGCCGCCGCCGCGCCCATAGGTGTAACGCACATCGTCAAAGACGATATCGCCCTGCGCCGCCTCAAGGTCGGTCGCGTCCTTGGCATCAAGAAGGGTCTGCGCCGGGGTCAGGGTGCGCATCCCGTCCTCGACCTCGCCCAGGTTGGCATAAAGCGCCATCAACGTGAAACTGACCCAGCCGGTCATCTGCGCGAGGCGCAGTGACACGGCGCCGGTGGCAGCGATGTCGCCGGCAGTCACCAGCCCCAGAGACCAATACCAAAGCGCACCACCCACCAGCAGCACGGGCAGCAGGCCTGCAATTGTCATCAGCCAGAACCGGAACGAAACGCTGACCTTGCCAAAGGCCAGCGAAGTATCGCGAAACCTGCTCATCGCGCCCAGCGCGGCGCGGTCTTCATGCTCGGCATGGGCAAACAGCTTGACCGTTTTGATATTGGTGATCGTGTCGACCACCTGCCCCGTCACCATGGCGCGGGCAGAAGCACGCGCCTTTGACCGGCTCCGCACAAGCGGCATGTAGCGGCGGATCAAAAGGACGTAGCCCCCCATCCACACCACCAGCCCCAGCGCGATGCGCCAATCCACTGTGCCCAGCAACATTACCGCCCCGACAAAGGACGCCAGCGCAAAAAGAACCGTGTGGATCATCTCGATCACCACATCGGTCAGGGCGCGCCCGGTCTGCATTTCCTTTTGCGAGATTCGGCCGGCAAAGTCGTTGTCAAAGAAGGTGACCGCCTGCCCCAGCGTATAGCGATGCAACCGCGACAGGACGAGGTTGAACACATTCGGCCCGATGACGATGGACTGCATGAAGGAGCTGGCACCAAAGAGCGCCGGGCGCAGGATCACAAAGAAGGCCAGAGACAACAGCAAGATACCCGACTGATCCCGAAAGACCGACCCCGCGTCAGAAGACAGCGCCGCATCCACGACCATGCCAAGGATCAACGCTGCCATCACCTCGACCACGCCAGCCAGGATCGACAGCACCGATGCTGTGGCCAGCGCCGGCCCGGACCCCTTGAGGGTCCAGCGGAAGAATCCCATCAGGTGCCGCGGCGGCGGGCTGTCGCTTTTGGAAAACGGGTCGATCCAGTTGGCAAGTCTCACGCGGGTGTCTCTTCCATATCCATCGTCAGGAAGCCGCCGGACTGGCGGTTCCAGAAATCTGCATATAGTCCGCCCTGGGCCAAAAGCGCGTCATGAGTGCCGTCTTCGACAATAGCACCTTGATCCAGAACGATAATCCGATCCATTTCCGCAATTGTGGAAAGCCGGTGTGCAATCGCGATCACCGTCTTGCCCGCCATCATGCCATAAAGCGTCTCCTGAATGGCCGCCTCCACCTCGCTGTCGAGCGCGCTTGTCGCTTCGTCCAGCAACAGAATTGGCGCGTCTTTCAGGATCACCCGGGCCAGCGTGATCCGCTGGCGCTGCCCGCCGGACAGCTTTACGCCACGCTCGCCCACACGCGAATCGTAACCCTTCCGCCCTTCGGGATCGACGAGATCCTGGATGAAATCATGCGCCTGCGCCTGCTTCGACGCGGCAATCATCTGGGCCTCGGATGCTTCGGGATTGCCGTAGATGATATTGTCGCGCACCGACCGGTGCAGCAGGGAACTGTCCTGCTGGACCATGCCGATCTGCCGCCGCAGGCTGTCCTGGCGGACGGTCGTGATGTCCTGCCCGTCGATCAGGATCTGGCCTGCCTCCGGGTCATAGAACCGCAGCAACAGCTTTACCAATGTCGACTTTCCCGCACCGGAACGGCCAACAAGGCCAATCCGCTCCCCCGGTTTGATGGTCAGGGAAATGTCGTTCAGCCCGCCCGAATAGCGCCCGTAGTGATGCGACAGGCCCTTGATCTCGATACGGCCGTGTTCCAGCTTCAGGGGTGCCGCACCTTTCTGGTCGGTCAGCGTGACGGGTTGCGCAATCGTCTCCATCCCCTCCGCGACCACGCCAAGCTCACGGAAGAATGACGACAGCGCCCACATGATCCAGCCGGTCATGGCGTTAAGCCGCAATGTCAGCGCAGAGGCCGCTGCAACGACACCGACACTGGCCTCGCCCGCGATCCAGAGCGCCAGCGCCCAGCCGACAACGCCCACGATCAACACGCCATTCAGGGCCACCAGAACAACATCCATGACCGTAAAGATCCGCATCTCGTTCTGAATGGTGACGCGGGTCTTCTCGATGGCTTCCTTGGCAAAGCTGACTTCCATGTCGTGATGCGCGAACATCTTGACCGAATGGATGTTGGTATAGGCATCCACCACGCGCCCGGTCACCATGGACCGCGCATCAGATGCGGCCTTGGACGCGGGCCCGACACGGGTAACAGTCCATTTCACAAGCGCCGCGTAAAGGGCAAACCAGATCAAAAGCGGCACTAACAAGCGCCAATCAGAGGTGGACAGCAGAATCGCCGCGCCGATCATATAGGCCAGCGCATAAGACATCGCATCGAACACCTGGAACACCACTTCACCCGCCGCGGGCGGCGTCTGCATGATGCGGTTGGCGATCCGGCCGGCAAAATCATTCTCGAACCAGCCGACGGACTGGCGCAGCACATGCCGGTGGGCGCGCCAACGGATCAGCGTGCCAAAGTTCGGCAGAATGGCGTTGTTCAGCAAGGCCACGTCGAACCCCTGCAAAAGCGGGCGCAGGATCAGCACGAAGGCCGCAACGCAGATAAATTCGATGCCGTGATCGGCCCAGATCTGTGCGGGATCGCTATCCAGCAGATCAACAAGACGGCCCATGTAATAGATCAGCCCGATTTCGATCGCGGCAACAATGATGGACATCACCCCGGTGAGCAGGAAGACCTTTTTGAAAGGGACGGAATACTCACGCAGAAACGGCCAGAGCTTGCGTGGCGGCGTATCAGACTCTGAATAGGCAATATAAGGGTCGACGAGATTCTCGAAAAAACGAAACATGGCAGGGGCCTTAGGCAGAAACAGCAAAATGCACCGGCGCGCCGAGCGAGCCAGTCGGGACGTGGGTTATGTCAGACTTATCTGAACCAGATCCCGCGGTACATTTTGCAACCCTCCAAGTTTATGCATTTACATTTATTGGATGCGCTCTGTTCTGTCGAGACCTCAAAATGTACCAATCAATGCCTCGCGGCTCAGGGCAAAGCCCGAGGCGATCCATTTGCTTTCCAGTTCCGCCAGGCGCGCGCCCAGCGCGGGCCCCTGATATGCCGGCATGAGATCACGGGCGGAGACCGGAAACACCGCCCGGGCGGCGCTCTGAATCGTCTCTAAACAACCTTTTTCCGGCAATTCACCGTTCATGGCACAGCGCATCAGCAGCACCTGTTCGGCGATGCGGAGGCCATGACGATAGGCGACCTCCGCCAGGGGCGGTCCCATCCATCCGATCTGATGCAGCAAGGCGAGATCCCGCGCATCCGACTTGCTGAGGCGCAACCGTGCCGCGATGTCATCGCCGCCCAGAACGGCAAGTCGGCCAGACCAGTCGGGGGTAATGTTGCAGATCGATTCCAGATGTACAAAGGGTGCCAGGAACCTGTCATCACTCCCCGGCAGGATGGCGTGCAAAACACCGATGGCCCGCATGACGGCAACCGCCTGCGACGGGTCGGGCGCACCCAACAGCTTGATGATCTCCTGCCCGACCCGCTCCGCCGAAAGCGTCTCTAAACCGTGCAGATTCTCTGAAATGCTTGCCAGCGTGTCCGGCTCGAAACCACCGTCCAGGTCCGCGTAATAGGCGCAGAAACGAAAGTACCGCAGGATGCGCAGGTAATCTTCCCGGATGCGGGCGGCGGGGTCTTCGATGAAGCGGACCCGGCGCGCCCAAAGGTCCGGCAGACCGCCCAGCGGATCCACCACCACCCCCTGCGGCGTGGCATAAAGCGCGTTCATGGTGAAATCTCGCCGCCGCGCATCATCTGCAATATCCGTGGAAAAGGCGACAACCGCACGACGCCCGTCTGTTTCCACATCCCGCCTGAAGGTCGTCACCTCGAAAGCGGTTCCATCCTGCACGACGGTCACCGTGCCGTGGTCGATCCCCGTGGGAACTGCCCGCATCCCGGCCCTTTCGGCCAAGGCCATAACCTCTTCCGGGCGTGCATCCGTTGCCAGATCCACGTCGCTGGCGGGCGCATGCAGCAAGGCATTTCGCACGCAGCCACCCACAAAATAGATATCGAAACCCGCCTCCGTTACGGCGCTGCACACCGCCTGAGCGGCGGGATCGCGCAGCCAATCGGTATCGGCTGGAATCAGGTTTTCATCCGCTCTGTCCATTCCCGCAACATACGCGCGGTTGCACCCCAAATGTAATAGGGACCGTAAGGCACGGTGAAATAGTGCCGCAGACTGCCGCGCCACCGCCGGGACTGCACCAGGTAGTTGGCAGGGTCCAGTACATGCGACAGTGGAACAGAAAACACCTCTGCCACCTCGCCGGGCTCGGGCCTGATATCAAATCTGTCCCGGATCAGACCGATCACCGGCGTCACGGCAAAGCTGGTGACCGTATCATGCACCGGCAGCGTGCCCAGCACCTCGACATTTTCAGGCGGCAAGCCGATTTCCTCATGCGCCTCGCGCAGCGCCGCAGCGATGCTATCGGCGTCACCCGGGTCCTGCTTGCCTCCCGGAAAGGCGATCTGCCCCGGATGATGTTTCAACGCGGAAGATCTTTTTGTCAGCAACAGTTCCAGCCGGCCATCGACCAGCTGGATTGGTGCCAGAACCCCGGCGGGCCGAGACACACGCCCCTCGGGCAGGACCACGTCGGGGTTCAGGTCGAAATCTGATGTCGCCACGCCCGGATGCAGCAAGGCTGCGCGGATGCGGTCAATCTGATCATTTGCCATTCTGCCCTTCCGCCTCGAAACCGACTGTGGCCGGGTCGAGATCGTAATGGGCGCCGCAAAACTGGCAATCCGCCGTGACGCGCCCCTGATCCGTGGTCATCTTTTCGATGTCCCGGGCCGAATAGATCGAAAGGCTCTGGCGCACCTTTTCCTCAGAGCAGCTGCAGCCAAAACGAACGGCCTGCGCGTCAAACACCCTGGGCTGTTCCTCGTGAAACAGCCGCAGCAAAAGATCCGTGGGCGGGACGCTGGGCCCGATCAGCTCCAGGTCTTCAACCGTATCGAGCAGGACATTCACCCGGTTCCAATTTTCCTCGTCCTCACCATCGACAAGGTCATGGGCCTGCAGCACCTCGCCCGACCCTTCGCCCTTGGCGGCAAAAGGCGACGCCTTGGGCATATGTTGCAGCATCACACCGCCCGCGCGCCAGTGTTCTGCCACGTCAGGGCCGGAGGACCGGCCAAAGCTGAGTGAGAACCGTGTCGGCAGCTGCTCTGACTGGGCGAAATACGCCTCTGCACAGGCCGCAAGGGACCCGCCGTTCAAGGGTGTGATGCCCTGATAGGGGGTCATCCCCTTGCCCTGGTCAATCATGATTGCAAAATACCCTTCGCCCACCTGTTCGAAGGGCGCCGCATCTGTCAGCCGATCCGCATCATAGCTGGCATAGGCTCTGATACGGGCCGATTTACCGTCAGCCTCCGGCGCATAGTAGTCGGTGGCAATCATCCGCACCGCGCCTTTCGACTGCACCTGCAGGGACAATTTCCAGCGCAGTTTGATCGTCTGGCCGATCAGGGCGGTCAGCAATGCCATCTCGGCTACAAGCGCCTCGACCTGCGGCGGATAGTTGTGCTGGCGCAGCACCCCTTCCAACACGCCATCCAGACGGGCCACCCGACCACGAATGTTCGAATGGTCCAGTTGAAACGGCAATACGCTGTCATCCCAGGCGATCTTGTTTCCTGGCAGGGTTGGAGAAGTCATGGGGGTTTCCTTATCGCGGGTCGCTTGGCATACCGCGTCTATATAGGAGCAGCAACCCGGGGATAAAGGGGACGGTCATGATCAGGCGTATGGGCATGCCACCGCAAAAGAACCGTACCTACCGCCTGCGGCCGGGAGCATATGCCATTCTGCCCCTCAAGACCCGTTTCCTGATGACTGCGCAGGTGACCCCGGAAATCGACGTGCAATTGCCGGGCGGCGGCATAGATCCGGGCGAATCGCCAATGCAGGCGCTGCACCGCGAAGTAATGGAGGAAATCGGATGGCGCATCGCGGCCCCCCGCAGGCTGGGTGCCTTCCGGCGGTTCGTCTTCATGCCGGAATACGACCTCTGGGCCGAAAAGCTGTGTACCGTCTATGTTGCCCGTCCGGTGAGAGAGATCGCCGCGCCGACAGAACCGGATCATGTCACCCTGGTTCTCTCTGCCTCGGAATGTATCGAAAACCTGGGGAATGACGGTGACCGGCTGATGTTCCAGCGGTATCTGGCGCTGCAGACCTGAGCCTATGGCGGTGCATCGCCATTGAACTGGAACATGATGCCGGACAGGTCGTCAGAGAAATCAATCGCGCCTGCAAATTCGGACAATTTCCATAAAAGCCCCGACAAAAACGCCTCATCATGCATGTCGCCAAGGCTGGTTACGATCTCCTCCAACCCGGCTTCTCCCAGCATCTGGCCGGTCTGGTCCGGGCATTCCGTAAATCCGTCTGACAGGATCAGCAGCCGGTCCCCCGGGTGCATCTGAACCTCGAATTGCTGAAATGATACGCCGCTGATCAGCCCGACCGGGAAACCACCGGTGCCGAATTGTTCGATATCCCCGTTCCGGCGGCGAATGACGGGGTGCGGGTGCCCGGCCTGTGCAATCTGGACCAACCCGCTGTCCAGATCGACGATGGCCAGCATCAGCGTAAAGTAATGCTCCGTCTCCATCTCGTTCAGCACCAGTTCGTTGATTGCCTGAATCGCCTGTGCCGGTGGCCGGGCAACAAAGCTGTCCTCACCATCCGGGATCAAGGCCACGTTCTGACCCGGAGACGACGCAGAAAGGTAACCGGCCAGGCGTGCGGTCATCAGGGCAGAGCTGATGCCATGACCGGACACATCTATCCCGAACAGGCCCAGTTTTCGCGGCCCGGCTTCGAAAAAGCCGACCAGATCGCCGCCAACATGCCCGCTGGACCGCAGCAACAAGGACAGGGTTCCACCCCGAAAGACCCTGTGCCGTTCGGGCAAAAGCGATTGCTGCAGTTTCTTGGCTTCCAGCAGGTCCTTGTCGAGCGAATCATAGAGGCCCTGAAGCTCGGCCAGAGTGTCGCGGATCATCTGGTTGCTGCGACACAGCTGCCGCTGCGTGTTGATAATGCGTTCGCCCGCCGTGATGCGCGCCCGCAGCTCGGCATTGTCCACGGGTTTGGACAAGAAATCATCCGCGCCGGAGTGCAAGCCCACCGCCACTTCCTCCTTCTCCTTTTTGGAGGTCAGCAGAATGAAATAGGCAAACTGTTCGCCGGGCAGATCCCGCAGGGCGCGACAAAACTCCAACCCGGTCATGCCCGGCATCATCCAGTCGCTCAGGATCAGATCGGGAAGGTTGTCAGCGCAAAGCTGCAACGCTTCCTTGCCCGAGGCGGCCTCGATCACCTCGTACCCCCATTTCACCAATGAACCGGTCAGAAGACGCCGCTGAAGACGGCTGTCATCGACAACAAGGATCCGGGTCTTTGCAACAGGGTTGTCGGCCAGCGTTTCGGGATGTCTGGCCGCGCTGAAATTCCGCATGTTCTGATCGGTTCTCCGCTTCTGTTACGTTCACTGGTCCGGAATGCCCACCATTGGACCAAACAGGTTAAGAGCTCTTAAAAGGTAAAATCCGTGTCAAAGAGCCCCGGTCTGCAAATACATTGTTAATCTCTGAACCTCATGCTGCCCGGGCCGGAGGAACAGGTGCATGATTGACTGGGAAAATGATTGACTGGGATCAGGTCGCAAGGCTGCGCGACGAAGTCGGGGCAGAAGATTTTGACGACATCGTCGCTCTTTTCATCGAGGAGGTTGAAGAAGTGACGGCGCGGCTGGCCAACGGGCAGTCGCCCCTGTCCGTGGAGGAAGACCTTCATCTCCTCAAGGGCAGCGCGCTGAACCTGGGCTTCACCAGGTTCTCCGACCTCTGTCAGACTGGTGAGACTCTGGCCGCGCAGGGTGGCACCAGCCAGGTCGATCTTCATCCGATCCTGTCAGCCTACGCAATGTCCAAGGCGGCTTTCCTGCAGGCCTTGCCCACGGCCTTTGACAGTCAGACCAGTTTGTAAAATTCCTGGACCCTGATTTCACCAAAGGTGTCCAGCGCCTTTGCCCGCAGCGCCTGCATCCCGGCAATCCAGCGATCATGATCCTTTGCCCGATGCACCGCAAAGCCCTGTACGGCCGGATGCGACAGGATCAGAAACCGGTTCTCCTCCACGCCCGCAACCACTGCCTGCGCCACGTCATCGGCGGTCAGCAGCGATGCATCCGGATCCGCGTCAGCATCGCTCATCCCCAACAGGGGTGTCGCGACATATTGCGGGCAGACCACCGACGCCCCGATTCCATCCGCCCCATGGGTAATCGCAAGGGATTCCGCAAAGCTGACGGCCGCGTGTTTGGTCGCGGAATAAGCCGCATCGCCAATCTGGTTCAGCAGCCCCGCCGCCGAGGCCACGTTGACAAGGTGGCCGCTGCCCCGCGCAATCATCTCGGGCAGCAGCGCGCGGGCGGCATAGACATGCGCCATCACATGCACGTTCCAGTTCAACATCCAGTCCGCATTCGGCTGCGAGGCCGCATGAGAGGGGTCACCCCGCCCAAGCCCCGCGTTAGAGACATAGATGTCCACCGGGCCATGCGCCGCCCTGGCGGTTTCGATCAGGTTTTGTATCGCCGCCTCATCCGTGACATCGCAGGCAACCGCAATGCCGCCGATTTCCTCTGCGACCTGCCGCGCCTTGTCACCATCAATGTCGGAAACGCAGACCCGCGCGCCCCTGGCCGCTGCCACACGTGCAATCGCGGCACCAATGCCGCCGCCTGCACCGGTGATGACAACCGAACTTCCCTTGAACTGCATCTGCTCTCCCCTCAGATCACGAATTGCGCCAGTGTTTCATCATTGGTGATGTCGGTATAGGTGAAACCGGCCTCGTCGATCCGCCGGAACATGGCCGGGAAATTCTCTGGCGCATCCGTCTCTATCCCGATCAGAACAGAGCCGAAGTTGCGCGCCGATTTCTTCATGTACTCAAACCGGGTGATGTTGTCGGCAGGACCAAGCCGGTCCAGAAAATCGCGCAGCGCGCCGGGACGCTGCGGCAGGCGCAGGATAAAGTACTTCTTCAGCCCCGCATAACGCTGCGCGCGTTCCTTGACCTCCGGCAGACGTTCAAAATCGAAATTGCCACCGGATGCGATACAGACAACCGTCTTTCCCTTGATCGCCTCTGCCACATCGCCCAGCGCCTCGATCGCCATGGCGCCCGCAGGTTCCAGCACGATCCCCTCAACATTCAGCATTTCAATGATGGTCTGGCAGATGCGGTCCTCCGGCAGGTCGATCACGTCTTCCGGCGACACATCCGCCAGACGCGCAAAGGTGCGCGCGCCAATCCGCGCAACCGCAGCACCGTCCACGAAGGAATTGATCGGCGACACATCCACCGGCTTGCCCTCTGCCAGGGCGGCGGCAAGGCTTTTCGCGCCGGAAGGTTCGACAAAGGTATAGGCACAATCAGTCCCGAAATAGCTGCGCGTACCGGCAGACAACCCGCCGCCACCAACCGGCAGGATGATGTGATCCGGCACGCGGCCCAGTTCCTGTTCGATCTCGACCGCGACCGATGCCTGCCCCTCGATCACGTCCTCATCGTCAAAGGGAGACAGGAAATGTGCCCCCTCCCGCGCACAGAACTCCTGTGCGGCCGTCAGCGTCTTGTCGAAATAATCTCCGACGAGCTTTACCTCCACCGCGCTGCCGCCGAACATCCGCGTCTTCAGGATCTTTTGCTCGGGCGTGGTCACCGGCATGAAGATGACGCCGTGCACATTGAAATGACGGCACATGAATGCAACGCCCTGTGCATGATTGCCCGCCGAGGCGCAGACAAAAAGCTGCTGATCGGGAATGACCTTTCGCATGGCGTTGAAGGCCCCGCGCAGTTTGTAGGACCGGACCGGGCTCAGGTCTTCGCGTTTGAGCCAGATGTCCGCCCCGAACCGCTCCGACAACAGCTCATTGCGCAAAAGCGGCGTGGCGGGAAATACCTGCCGCATCCTGGCCGTCGCCAATGTGGCCATCGCCTGAAAATTCTCTGTCATGCCACCTGTCTCCGGCTTGCGTTCAAACTCGATAGGCGCGCGGGCGGCACAGGTCAACGTGGCAAGCTGATCTTGCCCGTGACCGCAAAACCGGATACCCCGCGATCCAAGTCAGAAAGGAACCATCCATGTCCGCGCCCAAGAAAGTCGTGCTCGCCTACTCCGGCGGCCTAGATACCTCGATCATCCTGAAGTGGCTGCAAACCGAATACGGCTGCGAGGTCGTGACCTTTACCGCTGACCTCGGTCAGGGAGAGGAACTGGAACCGGCCCGGAAGAAAGCCGAGATGATGGGCGCTTCCGAGATCTACGTCGAAGACGTGCGCGAGGAATTCGTGCGCGATTTCGTCTTCCCGATGTTCCGCGCCAATGCTGTATACGAGGGGCTCTACCTGCTCGGCACCTCCATCGCCCGCCCGCTGATCTCCAAGCGTCTGGTGGAAATTGCCGCCGAGACAGGGGCCGATGCCGTGGCACATGGTGCAACCGGCAAGGGCAATGACCAGGTACGGTTCGAGCTGGCCGCCTACGCGCTGAACCCGGACATCAAGGTGATCGCCCCCTGGCGCGAATGGGATCTTTCCAGCCGGACAAAACTGCTGGAGTTTGCCGAAAAGCACCAGATCCCCGTCGCCAAGGACAAACGCGGAGAGGCCCCCTTCAGCGTGGATGCCAACCTGCTGCACACCTCCTCCGAGGGCAAGGTGCTGGAAGACCCGGCCATTGACGCGCCCGACTATGTCTATCAGCGCACTGTCGATCCGGAAAAGGCACCGGATCAGCCCGAATATGTCGAAATCGGATTTGAACGCGGCGATGCGGTCAGCATCAATGGCGAGGCGATGTCGCCTGCCACCATCCTGACCAGGCTCAATGAACTGGGCGGCAAACACGGTTGCGGGCGGCTCGACCTGGTCGAGGGGCGTTTTGTCGGGATGAAATCCCGTGGGATCTATGAAACCCCCGGCGGCACCCTGCTGCTTGAGGCACATCGCGGCATCGAATCCATCACGCTCGACCGGGGTGCCATGCACCTCAAGGACGAGTTGATGCCGCGCTATGCCGAACTGATCTACAACGGTTTCTGGTTCAGCCCCGAACGCACCATGCTGCAGGCCGCCATTGACGCCAGCCAGACCCATGTCACTGGCACCGTGCGTCTGAAACTCTACAAGGGTCACGTCCGGACCGTGGGCCGCTGGTCCGATCACTCGCTCTATTCAGAGGCGCATGTGACTTTCGAGGATGATGCCGGCGCCTATGACCAGAAAGATGCGGCAGGTTTCATCCAGCTCAATGCGCTGCGCCTGAAACTGCTGGCCGCCCGCGACAAGCGCATGAAGGGCTAAGGCCCCGACGCCAACACAAAAAAGGGCCCGGATCGCAATATCCGGGCCCTTTTTGGTGAATTTAAGCTTCAAGTTACCAAAACCGGAAACTCGTTAGGCGGCTGGTATCACTTAGCCTTGACGACCGTCATCACGAGGTTGCCATCCGGCTTGATCGGGCCGTCTTCCTTGGCGCCGAGCGTATATTCGAATACGCCGGTTTTCATGCCACCCGCTTCGGAGTGAACCATCAGCATCAGCATGTCGCCCGATGCAACGTCTTCCTGAAGGATCGCGGCGACATCCATGTTCTCGCCACCGCGCAGGGGGGCGTAACCTACCACAGGGCCCGGCTTCATATCGGCATCGGTGCGGTGCACCACCAGCCAGCCGTTTTCGCCTGCGACGACCTTGTCCGCGCTGACAACGCCATTCGACACATCCTGATCAGATGCCTCGACCATCGGCGTGGCATGCGCTGCGGCAAAAGCCACACCTGCTGTCAGGGTCAGTGCGGCAATCGAACTCGTTACATATTTCATCTCTGTCTCCCTCTTGATGTATGCCGCAGCCACGGAACGGGAGACGCAGAAGTTTCACGAAAACCGGATTCTATTTTCCGAGCCGCTGATTCCACAGTTTTTCGTAATGTGGCATTGCCCTTTCAGCCAGGGCGGCCTGTTCGGCGTCGAGCCTGGGCAAAGGCCCTTCTGCCCCGGCAAACCCCGTGCTCTGATGCACCGCGCCGTACCAATGGCTGGCCCAGATTCCATCTTCCGCCCTTGGCCCTGCCGGCCATTTCAACATCGCGGGATCAAACGGCAGATCAATAGCGGTACAAAGACCGCGCAGCGCCTTCTCGGGATCGGCACGAACATCGGTACTGTCGATCACAAGCCCGCCGATCCTGTCATACAGACGCGCCTGCTGGACAAATCCGATGTCTTCCAGCGTCGGCGCCTCGCGTTTGGCCGCATAGCTGGCAATCACCCGCGCGGGATGGCGCAGCAGGTGGACATGCACACATCCCTCGGCCCAGTCCATCGGCATGCCCGGCAACATGTGATGCGGCATATGCTTCATGTAAAGATGCGGTGAACCGCCCCGGGAACAGGCCGCCGAAACCTTTTCAGGGTCGGTTTCGTGGTGGGTGATGATGTCGTCCCGCATCGGATGGTCCAATTCGGACTGCACCAGATAGGCCGCGTAAAAGGGCTCGTCCATGACGGTGAAATCGGCTCTTGCGCCAAAACTGTACATCATCGCCGTGCTCAGATTGCGCGGCCCGGACCACATCGCGATGCGCATGGCAAATCCCTGTCTCAGATCAACGCTGCAAGCCCTTCGAACAGGCGCTGGACATGCGTTTCATCAGTCACTGTACCGGGTGAAATACGCAAAATCCGCCCCCTTGCGTCAACATGGACAGACCTGGCGCGCAACCCGTCTACAATGGCGACAGGATCACTTTCACCGGGCAATTGCAACATCACCGATCCGCCCCGGCGGTCCTCGTTTTCCGGGCTGGCAAGGGGCAGTCCCGCTTCTTCGGCGCATGCGATAACCTGCCGCGTCAGGCTGCGGTTATGATCCAGCAAACCGGTTTGCCCCGCCTGCCATTTCAGCGCGGGCACCGAGCCGACACAGGCCATGACAGAGGGCGTGCCATGTTCGAACCGCCGCGCATCGGGTGCATATTCGAACCCGTCCAGATCCCAGGAGAACGGGTTGTCCTGCGAGAACCAGCCCCGCAATTCCGGCTGGCACCGCTCGATCAGATCGCTGCGCATCTGGATGATGCCGGCACCCGGGGTGCCGCAGAGCCATTTGAGGGAGGTCGAAACCACAAAATCCACAGGGGTTTCGGCCAGCGAAAAGGGCAAGATCCCAATGCCTTGCGTCAGATCGACCCCGACAATGGACCCCATGCGCGCGCCATGGGCGCTAAGCGCTTCAAGATCGCAACGATGCGATGCCGTAGAGGTGACGAACGTCAGCAGCGCCAGCCCGACGTCGGGCCCCCAGGATGCCATCAAGTCTTCGTCCCGGACCCAGAATTCACCTTGCCGCAGCGGTACGGTCTCAAGCGTGTATCCCAGCCGGTCCGCCATGCCGTTCAGCAGGAAATGCAGCGAAGGAAAGCAATCCGCCCCGACCAGCACCCGTCTGCCGCGCAAGACTTCATCGGGCAAACCACCAAGGACTGAGAACAGCCCGGTTGTCACATTCTCTGCCGAAGTCAGCGTTCCCTCCGGCGCATCAATCAGGTCGCGCCAGAGGTCCAGAAATTCGGCGCGTGCGGTCAGCACCCTGGGCCATTGCGCATCGTCATGACGGCCCCAATCTTCGGCGAAACCTGTCAATGCAGCGGCCATATCCTTGGCCTTGCCCGGATATTGTCCGATCGAATGATACAGGAAATAGGCGGGATCAGCGGTCATGTTCAGTCTCTAATAAGGATAATAGGCAGGTTCGGGGTGATTACAGCCACTTCTGGAAAGGATCCGGCAAGGGGATCGCCTGCAACAACTCCTGCGTATAACGCGCCTTGGGCGCATCGAAAAGCAGTGCCGTTTCCGCCTCTTCGACGATGACACCCTGATGCAGGACAACCACCCGGTTGCACAGACGCCGGATCACGGAGAGATCATGGCTGATGAAAGCCAGCGTCAGACCCAGATCACGCACCAACTCCCCAAGCAGATTCAGGACCTGCGCCTGAGACGATACATCAAGGCCGGAAACAATTTCATCGGCGAGGATGAAATCGGGTTGCAGTGCAATGGCCCGGGCGATGCCGACCCTCTGGCGCTGACCACCGGACAATTCATGCGGATATCGGCGGGAAAAATGGCGCGGCAGCCCCACCATATCCAATGCTTCGGCCACGCGGCCGGGAACCCCGTCGAACCCATGCAGGTGCAGCGGCCCCGCGATGATCCCGCCCACCCGGCGGCGCGGGTTCAGCGATGACATCGGGTCCTGGAATATCATCTGGAAACGCCGCCGCAGGGGCCGCAGGGCATTTTCGCTCAGATGCGTGATGGTCTGCCCGTCAAAAACAACTTCGCCCGCAGTCGGCTCCAGCAACCGCAGCATGGCACGGCCCAGGGTCGACTTGCCGGATCCCGACCCGCCAACAATGCCCAGGACGGCCCCCTTGGGCACATCGAACGTCAGCCCTTTCAGGATCTCGATGCGCGGCGCAGGCCCTAACAACGGCTTTCGGGTCATGTCCGGCAGGGACAGATGCAGATCCTTGATCTGGTACATCATCGCGCGCGCCTCGCGTCATGCTGGGCCACTTCGGCCTCCACCCCGTCAATAACCGCCTGCGACACGGGCGTCAGGCTGCCGGTCGGATCGGTATAGGTCGGCGTTGCCGCCAGCAGCGCCGCCGAATAGGGATGGATCGGACGCATGAAGAACCGATGCATCCGCGCTTCCTCCACCACTTTTCCGGCATAAAGAACGCTGAGCGTATCACAGACTTTCGACACCACGCCGAGGTCATGGGTCACAAAAAGCAGCGCAGTCCCGTGGCGCGTCTGCATGTCCGCGATCAGGCGCAGGATCTGTTTCTGCACCGTCACATCAAGTGCGGTTGTCGGTTCATCGGCAATGATCAGACGCGGTTCCGCGGCAAAGGCCGAAGCGATCAGAATGCGTTGCCGCATGCCGCCTGACAGCTCATGCGGGTAATTCCGCATCACGCGCGCGGGGTCGGGGATGTGGACCTCTCCCAACAGCTCCAGCGCGCGGTCCTGCGCATCCTGCTTCGACCAGCCCAGGATATCGACCAGACGGCGTGTGATCTGCGGCCCGATCCGTTTCGACGGGTTCAGTGCGGTCAGCGGATCCTGCGGGATCAGCGCCGCCGTGACCCCGATGCGCCTGCGCCGTTCTGCCGGAGGCAGGGACATCAGGTCGGTACCATCCAGCCATATCTCACCACCCGATACGCTCAGCGCGCGCGGCAGGGTGCCCAGCACGGCCTTGCCGATCATGGATTTGCCCGCACCGGATTCACCGACCAGCCCATGCACCTGCCCGGCAGCGACATCCAGCGAGACCGACCGCAGGATCGGGCTGCCGTTCTTCAGCCGGACCGACAGGTTGCGGATCGACAGGAAACTTTTCATCTCAGCACCGGATCAAAGCGGTCTTTCAACCCTTCGCCCAATTGCGAGAAGCTGAGCACCGTCAGGAACAGGGCGATCAGCGGGAAGACCAGCACCCACCACGCCTGATGGACCGATGTGCGCCCCTCTGCGATCATGCCGCCCCATGTCGGGCTGTCGGTCGAGATCGACAGGTTCACGAAGGACAGGATCGCCTCGACGATCACGGCGATCCCCATTTCCAGGGTCAGCAGCACGACGATGGTGGGCAGGACATTCGGCAGGATTTCCGTCAGCATGATGCCAAACCTCTTGCGCCCGGCCACCTGTGCGGAGGCGACATAGTCCATCGCGCCCTGGCTCATTGCTTCGGCGCGGATCACCCGGGCAAAGCGGGTCCAGTCGATCACGACGATGGCAATGATGATCGACCACAGCCCCGGCCCCAGGACCGCAATCAGCAGAATGGCAAAAAGCACCGGCGGAAAGGCCATCCAGATGTCCACGAAACGGCTGATGATCCGGTCTGGCCAGCCGCGGTAATATCCCGCGATCAGGCCAAGGGCCGCGCCGATGATGCAGGTCAGCGTGCCTGCGATCATTGCCACCTCCAGCGCCAGACGCGCACCGTAAAGCATGCGCGACAGCACGTCCCGGCCAAGTGAGTCCGTCCCCAGCCAGAAGCCCGGCTCTGTCCCGCTTTCCCAGAATGGCGGCAACCGGCCCAGGAACAGATCCTGCATCAGCGGATCCTTGGGCGCAATCCAGGGGGCGAATACCGCCCCCAGCACCAGCAGGGTCAGCCATCCGCCGGATAGCCAAAGCCGCAGACCCACAGGTCGGCGCAGATCTCCGCGGGCGTCACGCATGGCGCAACCTCGGGTTCAGCACGACATAAAGCATATCGACGGCAAGGTTCACGAGGGTGAACAGCATGGCAAACAGGATCACGATGCCCTGTATCAAAGGCAGATCGCGATTGATCACGGCATCAATCGCCATGTTGCCCAGCCCCTCATAGCTGAACAGGCGCTCGATGATCACGGTACCGCCGATCAGAAAGGTGAACTGCACCCCGACCAGCGTCAGCGTCGGCAGGATCGCATTCGGCAATGCTTCGCGGGTGATGACATGGTTTTCGCCATACCCTTTGGTTCTGGCCAGGGTCACGTAGTCCAGATGCATGGTTTCCTTCAGAGATTGCTTGAGCAATTGCGAGACGATTGCAGCCAACGGGATCGCCAGGGCCAGGGCCGGCATGAACATATGCGCGGCAAGGTCGGCCATCACGTCGAAGCGCAGCCGCGCAATGGCCTCGAACAGGTAGAAATTGGTGGTGAAATCGACATTGAGCGCGGGCGAAATGCGCCCCGATATGTGGAACACCGGCCAGAACACCCCGAACAGCAGGATCAACACGAGCCCCCAGAGGAAATCAGGGATCGAAAGCGCCATTCCGGCAGTCACGTCGACCACGCCTTCGGTCTTGCCGTCGCGGAACCGGGTGCCGATCAATGCCAGCGTCACGCCCATCAGCACCGCCATCAGCAGCGCCATGATGGACAGTTCAAGCGTGGCCGGAAGCCGGTTGAGGACAAGCTGTGAAACCGGCTGGCGCAGGGAGATGGAGGTGCCGAAATCACCCTGCAAAACACCGCTCAACCAGATCAGGAACTGGTCAAAGATGGATTTGTCGAACCCGTATTGCGCCTGCAACCGCGCAATGTCGGCTTCGGTGGCCCCGGGTGGCAGCATCATCGCGATGGGATTGCCCGGCACCACCCGGATCACGACAAAGACAATCACCGCCACGCCAAACAGCGTGATGGCGCTGGTCAGCAGCCGCAGAAAGATCGTGCGCAGAAGTGTCATGGAAACCCGGAAAAAGGGGTGGGGCCGCGCAGGCGACCCCACCAGTCAGGAAGAAGCCTCAGGCCCGGGTCATCAGATGCGGCAACAGCGCGCCCGACCGATGCGGCGTCACCTTGACGCCCGACACGAAAAGGATCGGCTGAACATATTGCAACAGCGGGATCACCTCGGCGTTTTCGGCAATCATGCGGTCGACCGCCTTCCAGCCTTCGATACGCTTCTCCTCGTCCGCTTCAGCCCAGAGCGGGAGGATCGCGTCGAAAGTTTCCTGGCCGTCCCAGACCGAATGCGGCGAGGGCCCGAACATGGCATGGCCGGTGGAGGTTGACGGATCGCCAATCGAATTGCCCCAGTTGTAGAAAGCCGCGGGCGCAAGCGTGTCGGCGGCACGCAACTCGTAATGTTTGGCGATCTCATAGACCTCGATCTCCGCCTCGATCCCGACACGACGCCACAGCCCGACAATCGCCTGGATCATCTCGTAATCCTTGGGCTTGAACCCCTTGGTTGTCTGGATCTTGAACTTTACCGGGTTGTCGGGGCCGTAACCGCTGTCAGCCAGCAGCTTCTTTGACAGTTCCGGGTCAAAGGAAACCTTGGTGGTTTCGTCATAGGCGGTGTAATCCGGCGTCTGCAGCGTGTCGATCGGAATGCCATAGCCCGACAGCAAACGGTCAATGATCAGCTTCTTGTCGATGGCATGTGCAGCCGCCTTGCGCACGTTCGGATCGGTCATCACCTCAATGTCATTCAGGAAGATCATGCCGATGTCCGAAATCGGCTCTGCCACGCCATTGATACCATCCTTGGCCTTAAGCCGGTCGAACTCTTCATAGGGCACTTCAAGCGTCACATGGGAATTGCCGGATTCAATCTCGGCGACGCGGCTGGCCGCATCGGTCACGAACTTGATCGTCACAGACTTGAACTCCGGCGCACCGCCCCAGTAGTTTTCATTGGCCTTCAGTCGGACAAAGGCGTTGCGTTCGAATTTTTCCACCATGTAGGGGCCGGTGCCGATGGGTGCTGCCTCGAACCCTTCTGCGCCCACTTCCTCGTAATATTTCTTGGGCAGGACATAGCCGGTGAGAAAGCTCATCCATTTGAAGAAAGTCGGTTCAAATTCCTTGACGTCCGCCGTCACGCGATTGCCTTCGGCGGTGATGTTATCAACCTTGCCCCAGATGAACTGGATGGGGTTGCCGGTTTCCGGATTTGCAGCCCGTTGCAGCGACCATGCGACATCTTCGGCTGTGAAAGGATCACCGTTGTGCCATGTCACACCCTCGCGCACATCCATCCACAGTTTTGTGTTGTCCTCGTTCCAGCCCCAGTCGGTGATCAGACCGGACCCGAAGGACAGGTCGGGGTTCTGATGGATGAAAAGATCGAAAACCGATTGATAGAAACCCTGGATGGTCGGGTTGACCGCAGATGGCCCGACGGTCGGGTCCCAGCTGGGCAGGTTTACGTTATAGGCGATCACCAACTCGTCGATCTCCTGCGCAAAGCTGGGCAGACCGACGGTTGCAAAAGCGGCTGCCGCCGCTGATGTCTTGAGCAGACTTCTTCTTGAAAGTGACATTGTTCTTCCCCTGTTTTTCAATTTTTTAGTTTCCGACAAGTTTTCTGGCCAGAAGGGTGCCGGGTCCCGCTCCTGTGCCGCCACCGGGCCAGACTGCGGCGCCGGTGTGATAAAGATTTCTGATCGGCGTTGTCCCGTCGGCATAACCGCGTGCGGGACGGTTCATGAAATGCTGGTGCAGATGATGGCTGCCACAGACCTGATCTCCCCCCACGAGGTTGGGATTGTCCGCCTCGAACATATCCGGGGTAACCACGTGTTTTCCGATGATGTTTTCACGGGTGCCGGGTGCGTAACGCTCCAGGATATCCAGTGCGCGTTCCGCAAAGGGTTCTGCGGCATCCTGCCAGTTTCTGGCATCAATGGTGCCCGCTGCATCCCCCTTTATCTGGCCGGGGGCCATCCGCACCTGAAGCCAGAGAACATGCTTGCCCGCCGGTGCGCGCGATGGGTCCACAACTGTCGGCTGCCCGCAGACGATCACCGGCTCCTCCGGCAATTGCCCGGCCATGGCCTGCGCATAGGTTCGCGCCATCTGGTCCAATGAGGGCGCCAGATGCACATAGGCAAATCGTTTCAACTCGGCGGCGGGCCAGTTCGGCAAACTGTCCATGGCCAGATGGATCATCATCGTGCCCGGCGCATGCTGGAACGTCTTCATGGCGCGTTCGTGGCGGGGGTCGCCCGTGCCACCGGTCAATTTCATCAGGCCGCGCGGCGACAGATTGGCGATCACCGCCTTTTCCGCCCGGACCACTGTGCCATCGGACAATGTAATCCCGATCGCCCGCCCGGCGACCTGTTCGATGCTGCTGACAGATGTGCCGCACTGCACCGACCCGCCGCGCGCCTCGATCATCGCGACCATGGCGCTGGTGATCGTATCGGCGCCACCCTGCCCCAGCACCATGCCAAAGGCCTGACCTGCCATCCCCTCCAGATAGGGAAAGACAGCACCGCCCGCGATGTCGGGTGCAAAGTCCAGATGCATGCCCCAGGCGGCCAAAGTCGCCTTGACGTGATCGCTCTCAAACGTCTGATCCAGCCAGGCCCGCGACGACATCGTGAGGAACCGCGCCAGATCAAGCGATCCTGCCGTGCCGCGACGCCACCATGTCTTGCCCACAAGGGTGCCCAGCGCCCGCAGGTTCATCGGGCTGCCCAACACGCCGAGGATCGCCTCTGCGTCGGCGGGAAAACTTTCGGTCAGCTGAGTCCATGCCGCCGCATCCGTATCGGAAAACCCGCGTATCCTTGCGGTCGTGAGTGCCGCGTCGCTCGATACGCCAAGCCACCTTCCATCGGGAAACAGACTGGCAAACGGATTGGCTGTGGGTGCAAAGGCCAGCCCGTGCTGCGCCAGTTCCGCGCCGTGTTGCTGGTGAAAGGCCGAGCCGGCGAATAGCGACAGGTTCATCGCCGCCCAATCGTGACGGAAGCCCGGCAAGGTATATTCGCCGGTTTTCACCGCACCCCCCGGTTTGGCGTTCTGTTCGTAGATGGCAACCTTCCAGCCGCGCGACACAAGATGACACGCACAGGCAAGACTATTGTGTCCTGCGCCGATGATAATAGCGTCGGGATTCTGCGTCATGCGCTCAAGGCTCCTTGCATAAGATAATTGCAAACGCATGTAATTTTGTCTAGCATTGATTCATCTACTATAGCGTGAAGCCAAGCACGCAGATCCAGGGAGACGATCAAATGAACGCGACGGATGTTGTAAGCAATCTGGGGGCAATGCTGGCCTCCGGCGGTGTTGAGGTGGTTGACTGCACGGGTGTTCTCGGGCCGAATACCCCGATCCTGCAATTGCCGCCGGATTTTGCCAAGAACACGCCGAAAGTCGAAATTCACAAGATTTCCGAATATGACAGCGACGGCCCGTTCTTTGCATGGAACTGGATGGTTCTGGGCGAGCATACGGGCACCCATTTCGACGCGCCGCACCACTGGATCACCGGCAAGGACCACGCCGACGGATATACCGACAAGCTGGATGTGCAGCGCCTGATCGCACCGGTCAACGTGATCGACTGTTCCAGGGAAGCGGCAGAGAACGAAGACTTCCTCCTGACCGCCGACCACATCAAGGCCTGGGAAAAGGAACACGGAGAGATCAAGGCAGGCGAATGGGTGGTGATGCGCACCGATTGGGATTCCCGCGCCGATGACGAAGCCCGCTTCTTGAACGCGGACGACACCGGGCCGCACAGCCCCGGACCAACACCCGAAGCCATCGAATACCTGCTTGGCAAGAAGATCGTCGGATGGGGCACGCAATGCATCGGCACCGACGCCGGTCAGGCCGGCGGGATGGAACCGCCCTTCCCTGCCCATAACCTGTTGCACCGTGACAATTGCTTTGGCCTCGCATCCCTGGCCAATCTGTCCAAGCTGCCAGCCAAGGGTGCCGTGCTGATCGCTGCCCCGCTCAAGATCGAGAACGGCACAGGCAGCCCCATTCGCGCGCTGGCACTTGTACCCAAGGGTTAAAGGGTGGCGGCGGTCGATCATCTGATCATCGGATCAGGCATCAATGCCCTGGTCGCGGCGGCCATGCTGTCGCGCAAGGGTGACTCCGTGCTGATGATCGAACGCGAGGACAGGATCGGGGGCTGCATGTTCACCTCCGATCAGGTCACGCTGCCGGGGTTCCACCATGATGTGATGGCCGCGACCTTCGTTCTGTTCCTGACTGGCCCCGCGCATGAGGCTTTGGGCAGCGACCTGGCAAGGCACGGGCTTGAGTTTTGTCATACCTCGCACCCCACGGCCGTGCTCAGGCCGGATGGCAGCGCGCTGACCCTGACAATGGACCGCGACAGCAACATCAGAACCTTCAACAGCCGTTGCGCCGGTGACGGTGATCAACATGGCGCGGATGTGCGCGGGGTCGAACAGGACGCAGCCTTCCTCTTTGCCCTTCTGGGTCAGCCGCTCTGGTCCGGGAAAACGGCACTGTTACTGGCAAAACAGGCATGGAAGCGCGGTGTCGGCCCGCTGAAGACATGGTTCGGGGAGGCTCTGGAACCGACGCGCGGCTGGCTTGAGACGCGCTATCAAAGCGCCGATGTGCAGGCGCTTTGGGCGCCCTGGGTGCTGCACGTCGGCCTGACGCCGGAAGCCAGCTACAGCGGTCAGATGACCCGCGTGATTGCATTCGCGCTGGAGGCTGCGGGCGCGCCCGTGGTCAAGGGCGGCGCGGGACAGGCCGCTGCCGCATTTGCGTCTCTGATAAGGGCAAATGGTGGGGAAATCCGCACCGGGGTGGAGGCCGCCAGCATCCTGACAGAGGGCGGCAAAGCCATTGGCGTGCGCACCAGTGAGGGTGAAGAACTGCGGGCCCGCAACGTGATCGCCAGCACCGCACCCGGCCAGCTTTACGACAATCTGCTCAAGGCAGAACCGCTGCCTGAACCGAAAAAGAAATTCCGCCACGGGCGGGGCAACTTCCAGCTCCACTATGCGCTCGACGGACCGGTTGAGTGGGAGGCCGAGGGGCTCGAAGATGTCGCGCTGATCCACCTCGCCGACGGAATAGATTCCGTATCCAAATCCAGCAACGAGGCAGAACGGGGCATGTTGCCCGAAACGCCCACGATCTGTGTCGGGCAACCGCACCGGATGGACCCGACCCGTTGCCCCGAGGGCAAGGCGATCCTCTGGCTGCAGATCCCCGATGCCCCCCGCGTGATCAAGGGCGATGCGGCGGCAGAGATCGACACCACCCCCGACTGGACCGAGACCATGCGCGAAGCCTATGCCGACCGGATCGAGAACATCCTGAAACGGCACATCCGGAATTGGGATGACATCCGCCTTGCACGCAGGGCCTATTCCCCGGCGGACCTGGAAGACATGAACATCAACCTCGTCGGCGGTGACCCCTATTGCGGTGCCTGTACGATTGACCAATTCTTTGTCTGGCGCCCCTACGCCACGCAGTCTAACAACGCCACGCCGATCAAGGGGCTTTACCACATCGGTGCATCGACCCATCCCGGGCCGGGCCTGGGTGGCGGTTCGGGCTTCAACATTGCGAAAGGTCTGGGCGCATGAAGCCACAGGATACGGAAAAGGAATCTCTTCGACTGGGCGAAATGGGCCTGGAAAATTTCGCCCCCTATCTGATGAACCGCATTATTGGCCGCTACAATGCCTCGCTGTCCTCGGAAATGGCAGAGCTGGGGCTGACGACGCCGCAGATGCGGTCACTGGCGGTGTTGTCCGTCATCGACGGGATCCTTATTCGCGAACTTGCGGTCTATGCCGTGGTCCAGCAATCGACACTCAGCCGCGCCCTGGACGCGCTGGCCGTGTCCGGACTGATCCGCCGCGAGACCGACGAAAAAGACAGCCGCGCAACACGGGTGTTCCTGACGGAAGCGGGGCGCGAGGCCTATGACCGGCTCTGGCCCCATATGTCTGCCTCCTACGAGGCGATGTTCAAGGGCATCAGCGCAACTGAACAACGCAACTTTGTCGCCACGCTGCAAACCATGCTGCGCAACATACGGAAACACGACTTTTAAGAGGATACTTCGATGGCTGAACGATCCTTCAAGGCGGAAGTGGAACACCTGCGCAAAGGCAACGGTGACGTGTTCACCGGCGAAGGAATTCTGGCAATCACCAAGGCACTGCTGGAGAACGGTGTTGGATACGTGGGCGGCTATCAGGGCGCACCGATCTCTCACCTGATGGACGTTCTCGCCGATGCCGAAGAGCTGATGGCGGAGCTGGGTGTGCGGTTCGAGGCCAACGCCTCCGAAGCGGCCGCCGCCGCGATGCTCGCCGCCTCCGTCCATTATCCGATCCGTGGCGCCGTGACCTTCAAGGGTCCGGTCGGCGTCAATGTCGCGTCAGATGCGCTGGCCAACCTGTGTTCATCCGGCGTGAACGGCGGCGCGCTGGTGATCGTTGGCGAAGACTATGGCGAAGGCTCCTCCATCATGCAGGAACGGTCGCATGCCTTTGCGATGAAATCGCAGTTCTGGATGCTGGACCCGCGCCCCAACCTGCCCAGCATCACCAAGGCGGTCAAAGACGGCTTCGAGCTGAGCGAGGCATCGAACACCCCCGTGATGCTGATGGTGCGGATCCGGTCCTGCCACGTCACCGGCAGCTTTGCGACAAAGGACAATGTCCCGCCCCCGCTGACGGTGAAACAGGCCATCGCGAACCCGCAATCGGATTTCAACCGCGTCGTCCTGCCGCCGATGAGCTACATGCACGAACAGGACAAGATCAAGAACCGCTGGCCGGCCGCGGAAAAGTTCATTGTGGAAAACCAGCTGAACGAACACTTCGGCCCCAAGGATGCCAAGATCGGCATCGTCGTGCAGGGCGGCATGTACAACGGCCTGATCCGGGCGTTGCAACGCCTTGGGCTGGCCGATCTCTTTGGCCGGACCGAGGTGCCGATCTACTGCCTGAATGTCACATACCCCCTTGTCAGAGACGAATTTGACGATTTTTGCGAAGGCAAGGATCATATTCTGGTTGTCGAGGAAGGGCAGCCCGAACATATCGAACAACACCTTGGTTCGTTTCTTTACAAGGCTGGCCGGCGGCTAAAGCTTTATGGCAAGGACGTATTGCCGATGGCAGGCGAATACACCGGGCAGGTGATGCTGGACGGCGTTACCGGCTTCCTGAAAGCCGCGGCGCCCGAGATGTTGCCGGGCAAGGTGCGCGCCCCGAATGCCGAAGAACCCAGGATCCCTGACCTGAGCAAGACCGTGCCGATCCGGCCACCCGGCTTTTGCACCGGCTGTCCCGAACGCCCGATCTTTGCGGGAATGAAGCTGGTCGAACAGGAATTGGGCAAGCACCAGATCACCGGCGATATCGGCTGCCACCTCTTCGGGTCGCTGCCGCCGTTCGAGATCGGCGGCGCGACGATGGGTTACGGGCTTGGTCCGGCCTCAAACGCGGCTTTTGACGGCGGTGGCGAACGCAGGGCAATCTCCATGCTGGGGGACGGGGGGTTCTGGCACAACGGGCTGTCATCCTCGATCGGAAACATGGTGTTCAACAAGTCCGACAATGTGGTCGTGATCGTCGACAATTACTATTCCGCCGCCACCGGCGGCCAGGATGTGCTGTCATCCCGCGCGCACAACGACACGAAAGCCACCAACAACCCGATCTCCGCCGCGCTCAAGGGCGTCGGTGTGGAATGGATCAGGCAGATTGACCATACATATGACGTGGGCAAGGTGCGTGATACCCTGCGCGAGGCGCTGACAACCGACTTCAAAGGTCCGAAGGTGATCGTCGCCTCCTCCGAATGCATGTTGAACAAACAACGCCGGGAAAAGCCGATCCGGAACAAGGCGATCAAGGATGGACGGCGCGTCGATGTGCCCCGTTTCGGGGTCGACAGTGATGTCTGCACCGGCGATCACGCCTGCATCCGCCTGTCGGGATGTCCTTCGCTGTCATTGAAACGGCTCGACGATCCGCTGCGTGACGATCCGATCGCCCATATCGACCAGACCTGTGTCGGCTGCGGCAATTGCGGAGAGGTGGCAGATGCCGCCGTGCTGTGCCCCTCCTTTTACCGCGCGGATGTGGTGCACAACCCCGGTGGATTCGAGACCTGGCGGGCCGGGTTGCGCAACCGGGTCATTTCCTGGCTTCAGGCCCGGCGTGATGCCAAACGGCTGCGCCTGACCGGAGCACCCACATGAACCTGGTCCTGCCACAGAAATCGCCCGATCCCCGCGTTGGCGACATCATCAAACTTGCCGTGATGGCGGTGGGCGGGCAGGGCGGCGGTGTTTTGACCGGCTGGATCGAGGCTCTGGCCAGGTCCCGGGGATATGCCTGTCAGGCCACCTCTGTCGCGGGTGTTGCACAACGCACGGGTGCCACGATCTACTACGTCGAAATGGCAAAAAAGTCCGAATTAGAGCCTGTTTTTGCACTTGCTCCGGCGGGCGGTGACGTTGATGTGCTGATCGCCGCCGAAATGATGGAAGTCGGTCGCGCAGTGATGCGCGGTTTTGTTACCCCGGACCGGACGACGCTGATCGGCTCCACCCACCGCGCCCTTGCAGTGTCGGAAAAGATGGCACCCGGCGACGGGATCGCGGACGCGGAGGAAGTGCGCGCTGCAGCCGAAATCGCGGCGCAAAAGCTGATCCTTGCCGATATGGATGGTCTGGCCGTTGCCGAGGGTTCCGTGATTTCCTCCAGCCTGTTCGGCGCGCTTGCGGGGTCCGGGGCGCTGCCCTTCCCGCGTGAAGCCTTTGAGGAGGCCATTCGCGCCAGCGGCAAGGGCGTGGATGCATCGCTCAGGGCCTTTGCCGCCGGTTATGACGCCGCGCAGAACAGCACCGAAGAACCGGTTGCACCTGCAAAGCCCCCCGCGCCCGAACTGACCGGGCCGGACAGCGAAATTGCCCGCTGGAAGGCGCTGTCTGATCGTGCGAATGCGCTGCCCGGGCCGGTGCGGCAGATGGCAGGAAACGGGTTGATGAAGGTCGTTGATTTTCAGGATTGCGCCTATGGCGAAACCTACCTGGATCATCTTGACCGTATCGTTGCCAGGGACAGCGCCGGTCACGATTGGCTGCTCAGCGTGACAGCGGCGAAATACATCGCCAACGCAATGGCATATGACGACATCATCCGGGTGGCCGACCTCAAGACCCGCGCGCCGCGCATGGCCCGTATACAGGCAGAGATGGGCGTGAAAGACGGGCAACTTGTCGAGGTGACGGAATTCTTCCATCCCCGCGCTGAAGAAATCGTCAGCCTGCTACCGGCCACCATGGGCGCACGTTGGGAGGCCAGCCCGAAGCGCATGGCCCTGATGGACCGGCTGTTCAACAAGGGCCGCCGCCTGCGCACCCATTCGTTACGGTCTTTCCTGATGCTGCATTTTCTGGGGGGCCTGAAAGGATATCGCCTGAAGACCCGCCGCCATCAGGTGGAGGTCGCGCATTTACAGCAATGGCTTGAGGCCAGCCTGGCACCACTTGATGACGATTATGCGTTGAGTGTCGAGCTGCTCAGGAACAGACGGCTTGTCAAAGGCTATTCCGATACCCATGCCCGCGGTCTGACAAAGTTTGCCACGGTGATGAACGCGGCGGATCTGTTGCGCGGGCGGAAGGATGCGGCGGAATGGATGGGACGGCTCCGCGAAGCGGCGCTTCAGGACCCGGACGGAAAGGCGCTTGAAGGGGCCATTCAGACCGTGCGCAGCTTTGTCTGACACCCTGCCGGAACAGCGCGTTCCTGCCGGTTTGACCGGGCAATAACCACCGGATCGCATAGGATTGGTGATGGCAGTCGACGCTCAGGCAGGCAGGTCGGGTGTCGGCTTTGCGGGTAAACTGCCGTCAGTCAGTGCCAGCCAGACCCGGAACAGACCGAAGCCGCCAGACCTTCGCTGCACTGCATGGTCACACAGGTGTCGACCGCCAGGATTGCTCCCTGGCCAAGGCCTGACCACTGGACCATCCGAACAAGGATTGGTAACGGTACGGCTACACTTTGTGAATAGCGAGTAACGCCAGCCATGACTTCTCCCCGCCCCGGAACAAAGGCGCATGCGCTTCGCCTCGCCGATGCGGAAACCTCGCTGATGACCCGGCACCGCGAACTGGCGCATATCACCGCCGCCCTGATTGACAAGGAGGCCGAGGTCGAAGCGCAGGCATTGCGTATTCAGAGCCTTGAAGCTGAACTTGCCGAGGCCCGGCAGGCGCTGGGCCGTGCCCAGGGGATCGTGGATTACAACCTCGCGGAACTTCAGTCGATCCGATCCAGTACATCCTGGCGCCTGATGGCTCCGGTCCGAAAGCTGGGGCAGTTGCTTGGCAGATGACCAGCTACAGGCGAGGTCGGGCGGCATGACCAGACTGCCCGCAACCCGTCCGCTGATGGGTGACGTGGCGCTGCTGCAAAGCTCGCCCTATTTCGATGAATTCTGGTATCTCGACCAGTTTCCCGACGCGGTAGACTGTGGCCTCGCCCCTGCAGAACATTACCTTTGGGTCGGTGCGGTCATGGGCCGGGACCCGTCGCCATACTTCAGCGGTCAGTTCTATCTTGAGCAGAACCCCGAGGTCGCCGCGGCAAAAATGAACCCCCTTGTGCATTATCTGCGCCATGGGCATGCGGAAGGTCGGCGCGCGCATCCGGATGATGTGGCGCTGCCGATCCCGCAGAACCGGCCCGGTCATGATGTCCTGGGGCCTGCGCCCTGGGGCGATGCGCTGCGGAATTCACCCTTGCAGACCACTTTGCAAGGCGATGGCCCGGCAGAGTTGCCATCACCCGAAGCACGCGCAATTGCCGGTGCCGTTCTGTCGGGCTGCGCCCAGATCCCGACGGTCTCCGTGGTCCTGCCGATCCACGGTCGCGGGTTCTTCCGCGCATTGGATTCAGCATTGGGGCAAAGCGTTGCGCCAGCGGAGATCATTCTGGTCTACAGCGCCGGACAGGACGAAACCCTGACCCAGGTCAGACGCACCTATACCGAGGCAATCAGTTCGGGGTTGCTGCGGATACTCCCGAGCATCGGCACCGGATATGCGCTGGCGTGCAACACGGCGCTGGAAGCCGCGCGTGGCGAGTTGATCGCCTACCTCGACGGTGATTGCCACTGGCGGCAGGATTATCTCAAGCTGATGACAGCCTGGTTTGCCCAGAATGACGATCTGGCGACCGGCTATGCCGGATGGCGCAGGGGAATGATCCGGCCGGGCAAGCCTCAGGCCTGGGGCACACCCTATGACCGGGCCGCGTTGCTTCAGGAACAGACGATCGACCTGAGCACCTATATGCATCGCCGGTCCGTGTCAGACCAATTGGGCGGATTTGACGAGGATCTGGGGTGCTGCGCCGCCTGGGACCTGATCCTGCGGCAGACCGCAGTTTATGCCCCTGGCTACCTTGGTTTTGTCGGCGCTGACGTGGTCCGGGACCTGACCGAAACCGGTTCAGAGCATGCGCGGCATGATACACAGGCCCGGCACCGTCAGGATCGCTGGCGCCATGGGCTGGAAGCGCCCCGGATTGCCTATGTGCTTTGGGACTGGCCCGCATTGAGCCAGAGCTTTGTCATGGCCGAGCTCGAATGGCTTGTTTCGCGTGGCTTTGACGTTGAGGTTTTCTTCAAGATCGCGCCGGATCGCGCGGCAGAGGTGCCCTTTGACATCAAGCAGCATCAGGTAGAGACGCCCGAAGAACTTGCCAAGCTGTTGATCCTGCGCGACCGGACGCTGGTGCATTGCCATTTCGCCTATCCCGCGATGACCCTGCTGACCTGGCCAGCCTGCCAGTTGGCGGGAATTCCCTTCACGTTTTTCGGTCATGCGGTAGATATTTTCCTGCACAACAACATCGCCGTGAACCGGATCGCGGAGATCATGAACGATCCGCTGTGCCTGAAACTGTTTGTGCATGGCGACTATCATCGAAAGCATCTTGAGACGCAGGACATCCCGGTCGAGAAGCTCGCCTATGCATTTCAAAGTGCCAATCTGGATCTGTTCCGCGGCATTCCGGACAAGCCGGCGCCGGTCAGGGGTGCAGTGGCGCGCGGCGTTTTCATCGGCCGCTTTACCGAGAAAAAGGGGATCGAAACCCTGATTGAAGCGGCGGCACTGCTGCGCGATGAAGCGGTCGCATTCGACGTTTATGGCTATGGGCCGCTTTGGGGCATCATCCATGAACAGGCGAAATCGCTGGGTGTCGACAACATCACCTTTCACGGCCCCCTGGACGGTCGCTATGCGGTACGTGACATCCTTCAGGACTGTGACTTCTGTATCGTGCCCTCCATCGTGGCGGACACCGGCGATACCGAAGGATTCCCCACTGTCGTCATGGAAGCGATGGCCGCGCGCAGGCCGGTTGTCACCACTGCGGTTTCTGCCATGCAGGATTATCTGACTGACGGGATTCACGCCCATATTGCCGCGCCCCGTGATCCGCAGGCGCTTGCCAATGCGGTGCGACGCATGTTGCACCAGCCCGCGGTGAAGCGCCGCGCGATGTTGCAGAATGGCGCTGATTTCCTGCGCGACCATGTCGGAACCGACAGGACCATGCAGACCTATTGCGATACCTGGTATCGCGCGACGCTGGATATCGTGCTGGTCACCTACAACACGCCTGAGCACGACGATTTCGAGCAGACCATCGAGATCATCCGACGCATCCGCTCAAATACCACCACGCCCTACCGTCTGGTGGTGATCGACAACGGATCAGACCGGGCCTTCCGCGCGGCTTTGACACAGCTGGCCCGACAGATGCCCAACATGCGGCTGCATTTCCTGGACCGGAACCGGTTAGTCGGACCTGCGACCAATATCGCCCTCGCCGGGTCCGATGCTGTCTATGCGATTTACCTTTGCTCGAAAGAAGGTTTTGTCGCCCGGCACGGGTGGGAACGGCCACTGATCGACCATATGCGCGAGCATCCTGATGTCAGCCTAGGTGGCAACCTGTGCCACCTGCCGCCGCATACGCTGGGCAGGGAGATTGTCCAGCATCCCGCTTTCCCCAACTTCAGAAACCCGGAATTTGCCAAAAGCCATCCCGACCGCCCGTTTCAGCACGTCCAGGGCGGCGCCTTTATCCTGCGCCGGGATGTTGTTGATCGTGAAACCGGCTTTTCGTCCAGCCTGCCCCAGGCCAGCACCGATGTTGAATTCAGCTATTTTCTTGAAAGCCGTGGTCACAAGCTGGCCAATATTCCCCAGGTGTCATCCCTGACAGTCAAGACACTGCCAAGGCTGGATGCGGTACTGGACGAGGCCACTGCCGTCGCCCATCCCGTTTTGCCGCATGACACATACCAGTTGGATCGGATGCAGATCCCGACTACGACAAGGTGCAACCTTTGCCAGGGATGGGATTGCATTCAGGACGACGGGCGTTGCAGCCATTGCCAGAGCTCGGGCATGGATCGGAAACTCTACCAGTTCCTGGCGCATGACTGGCGCGCACACCGGGGCAACAAGGCACTGCTTGTCGATTGCGTTGCCTCCCTGGTCGATGCGCTTGGCACCAGTATGTTCGATCCGACTGCAACCAGTTGGCAGGACCTGCCTCAATCCGAGAGTTTCACGCTGATCTGTCTGGGCAGCGAACCCGGCCACGACATGGCAAAACGACTGTTGGCGCGCCTTGAACCCGGCGGCCTGATGGTTTGGCCCGAGGGGTCGGGCGCCGCGCCTGCTGCATTGGTCAACACAACGCCCGGCCTCCGCGCAAGCATTGCACAGCGCGTCTCAAGAGTGTTGCGCAGCGACAGCAGAAGGTTGTTCTGGGTCGCCCGGAACGGCTGACCTGCAGCGCCTGACGAAATCCATGAAACATCACGTAACGCGTTGAAATCTCTGATTTCAGGCAGCGTTATGCGATGCAGGTTGGTCGCATGACGCTTTAGTTCCGGATCTTCCGCACAATCCACCGCATCGGAGCCGTGATCCGCCAGGACGTGCTGGCCTTCATCGACTCATACGCGGCTTCCGCATATGCGCCCCGGCTTTTCAGCTCGCTGATTTCTGACTTCGCCGCCTGTTCGCTTTCGATCAGGATTCTGGTCAGATCCGTGATTTCGCGCTGCTGCGTTTCGACAGAGGTCTCCAGAATGGCAATCCGGTTGCTCTTTTCGCTCATGCTGCGCTTCAGCTGGCCAATACGGTTGATTTCCTGTTCCAGCGCAGTTTCCTTGCGGGAAAGGCTGGTTTTCATATCCACAAAGCGTCTGTCCCTGTCGGATTGCTCAGCTTTCAGGGCCTGCAATTCACGGTGGGTCTGCTCCGCTTCGTGACTGCGCTGGGCAAGGGCGCTTTGGGCCTGGGAAAGCTCGGCCCGAAGGGTGTTCAATTCCGATTGATCCGCCTCGCGTTCAGATGCAAGGGTCTCCAGCCGGGTTTGCGCCTCAACAAGGGTTTGGGCCAGTTCCTCACGTGCCGCTTCGGCCTGTTTCCTGAGGTCCTTGAGTGAGTCGCGTTCCGATGCAAGCGCGTCCAGCCGGGTTCGCGTTTCAGCCAGGGTTTGCGCCTGCTTCTCCCGCGCCTCTTCGGCCTGTTTCCTGAGATCCTTGAGTGAATCGCGTTCGGATGTCCGTGCGATCAGGTCTTTTTCGGTTCGTTCCTGAAGGGACTGAAGTGCTGCCAGCTTCTTTTTCAGATCGTCAGAAGAATTTTTCAACGCATCACGTTCCGCAGAAAGCGCGTCTTGCGTCTGCGTCATCTGTTCATTTGCGCTGGCAAGGTTCGTCAGCTGCGTTGCCAACCGGTCCTGTTCCTGCACGGACCGGTCAAACGAAGACTGCAATCCAGCGACCTTTTGCTGGAGGTTCGCCTTTTCCTGTTGGATCAGTTGTTGTTCTGACCGGGTGGTTTCGAGCTCAGCCTGAAGGGCGAGCCGTTCCTCGGCCAGACTGTTCTTTTCGCGTTCGAGGTTCTCCTTGGCGCTCTCCGCATTTTTGAACTTCGTTTGGACCTCGGCGAGCTGCGCACGCAAAGCATCACGGTCTTCGGCCACGCCGTTACGGGATTCCCGCAGGGATGCATTTTCGGACAGCAGGGAATCGCGCTTCAAGACCAGCGCGTCGCGTTCCGCCGACAGTTCCAATTGCTGTTTCGACAGGTTTGTCTTGAGCGCGTCGCGCTCGGCCTGGATCGCAGTCAGCGATCCGTCCAGGTTTTCTTTTTCCAAACTGACCTTTGTCAGCTTCTGCCGGATGGTGTCACGCTCATTCTGCGCCTGCGACAGATCGGCTTTCAGCGTATCGCGTTCCGCTCTGATCGCATCGCGATTCTGGCTGAGGTTGTCCCGTGCCGTGATGGTATCGTTCAGGCGCTTGTCCAGGCTTTCCCGCTCTTCCTGCAGGTGTTCCAGCCTGGATTCGCGGTCAACAAGGGCGGCGGCGGTCTTGCGACTTTCCTGAATCACCGGGGCAAAGGTTGTACCGGCACCTGTCAGTGCGGCGCGGATCATGTCCAACGACTTATAGTCGGTCCGCGCCTCACCGGATGCCACCCATTTTTCGAGGATCGCATAGGTATCGCGCACCCATTCCGACAACATCGGGTTTTCCAGCGCTGCTGCAGGCGCCTCCTCGTGGTGACGCAGATTGCTGTCCAGGAAGGCGTCGACCTCGGATGAAACGCCGATCGAAAAACGCGGCAAGGTCAGATCCAGAGTGCTCTGCACCTTGGTTATCATTCCGGCCCAGTTTCCAAGCAGGCTGGCGTAATTGACAAAGCAGCGGGCCTTTCCCCGTGTTGCCGCTTCGGCGTCCAGAACGTGGCGCAACCAGGTCAACATGCCCGTCCCGGTATTCATCCCGTCACGCTTGGCGAGGGAAGCGGCAACCTCCAACGGGTTGCGGTGCGTCAGGACATATCGTGGTGCAGCGCCGCTTTCTTTCAGTACGTCTTCCCAGAAGGGTACCAGTCGGCAGATCCGGGGATCTTTCAGCACAAACAGACGGGAATCGCCGAACTCGCCTTTCACAAGCTCAAGCGCGCGGTCGTGAAATTCTTCCACCCGGTTGCTCTTGAACCATCCAGGGTTGATCGGCAGCCAGTCATCCCAGCTTGACCCGGCAGAGCTCAGCAGATCGTTGTGCAGCGTAAGTACACTGGTCGACTCGAAATACCCTTTTTCATTGTCGACGGTCGGCTTCATCTGGTTGGCAGGTGCATCGCATCCCAGCAGGTTCAACACCCCCGCCAATGCAGATGTGCCGGACCGATGCATACCAAGGACCACAACGGCATCGCGTTTGGCTGCGGGTTTCTTGCGGGCAGCAGCAGGGGATGCCGCTTTCCGCGCGGTCTTCTTGCGCGCCGTGGTCTTGCTGTTCTTGGTCGTTACTCTTGCCGCCATGTTCTGTCTACCAGTTCCCGAATTGCAAAGTCTGCCCTAAAGCCCGATGTTCAGTGCCTGAGTCCCAATGTCAATGATAGGCCTGTTAACAACGGCCAACCGCAGGACCCATGTGTTCTGTTGAAAATAACCGACGCATTGCACCCGATCCTCTGTGCGGTGCTGCATCCGGCGACTTAGGTTTTGGTGAAAAGCTGGATCGGCAACCAGTCCAGATGACTTACCTTGCTGGCATATCTGCGCACCCCGGTCTTCTGGAGTTTCAGTGCAGCAAACTTCTTTGTCAGCGCGTCACTTTCCGGACAGCCGGCAAGGAAAAACGAACCGCCGGTCTTGAGCAGGCGCGACGCTTCCTTGAGCAGCAGATCATCGGATTTCGGATCCTTGCCCAGCGCGTCGTTCATCATGACAAAGCTCAGCCTGCCATCCGGTGAATCCGTGCGGCCCTTTGATTTCAGCAGCTCCAGAAAAGCATCCGCCTCGATCCGTCGTCCCTGGAACTGAAAGGTCCAGAACTCCGATATCGCCTGTGGCACATTCACACCAAGCGCGGGCAACCGCTGATACAGCAAGGTGGATTCGGCCAATACCCTGTGCAAGGTGCGGCCCCGCCGTGATGCACCACAATTCGGGCAGCGGGCGGCCCCATCCAGATCATCGAATTTCGTGCTCTGTTTGCCGCAGGCGTTGCAATGATGCACTTCGCCCCTGGCGATCGCATCCAGTGCGCGCAGATCTTCCAGCATCGGGGGATGCAGGGCACCCATGTTTTCGTCAATGCGGTGAAAAAGTCCCGGACGTGTCTTGTTGTAAAGCGCCATCAGCCCCGGCACCTCACCCAGCTTCCAGCCGCAGCTTTCGACATAATAGGAAAACTCGACATCGGTGGAATTATGCGGCACGTCGTCTGAAAAGCCGCCAATCTCGTCGATCATCGACCGCCGCATCACAAAGAAACCGCCCTGAACATGGAAGAACATCCTGTCAGGGTTGTCGTGGGCAAACTGCTTGTTGCGGAACTTGTCGAACAGCGATTGGGCAACCGGATAGTCACGGCCGTAAAGATAGGTGGGCGCATGGCACAGCGTCCCGGCCAGGCCGACCTCGGGGTTTGCATTCATATAGGTGATGAACGGTTTTTCCCAGCCGTGCCGCGTTGTCATGCCTTCCTTGCCGCAGACATAGATCGCATAGTCGGATTGCCCGTTCTCCAGGCAAATATTGGTGCCGGGTCCGACCATCGCGTTATCACGGTTCAGGACCAGGGTGACATTGTCATGCTCGGCATGCAGGCGCATCAGATAGGTCAGCACATCGGGCTTGCTGCCGTTGTCACAGATAATCAGGTGGAACGGCATCGAGGTGTTCTGGAACAGCCGCCGCGTGACTTCGGTGATTTCGGCAAGGTTGTTCCAGCTCACGATCAGCAGGTCCACCCGCTCATTCGCCCAGAGCCGGACCAGGTTTTCCACCAGCGACGGTCCATTGTGGTTGCGACGCAGCCGCTCCTCGGCGGTTTCGATCATGCTTTGGACCATGCCGTCAGGCCACTTGTAGAATGACCGTATCCGCGCCGCGATCTCTGCCGGACGCGCATCACATACCAACCCGGTGATCTTGTCTGTCACAAGGTCGGGAATCCCTGCAATATCCGTGGTCAGCACGGGCAATCCGGCGGCAATCGATTCCATCAATGTGGTCGGAATACCGTCCATGTCGCCATCGGCAGCGCGCACGCTGGGACAGGCAAACAGATCATGCTCCCGGAACACCGCCATCAGCGCATCCCGTCCCTTTACCGGACCATGCAAATGGACGTTCTCGATTTTCTGTTCGGCGATCAGCTTGCGGTAACTGTCTTCCAGTTCACCATAGCCGTAGATGTTGATGGTGATGCCTTCGCCTTCCAGCAGCTTGCCGGCGCGGATCAGATGCTCCAGCCCCTTCTTTTCGGCAAAGCGGGTGACCGCGCAGATACTGCGTTTGGTTCGTTTGGCACGATCCTTCACCTTGCCGGCCGCAAACAGATCGGGGTCGACACAATTGGAGTTGATCAGGATCTTGTCTTCCGGCACCCCCTGATCCACGAGATAGCGCATGTGAAACTGCGACAGGGTTATGACCTTGCGACACATCGGAGAACGCGAGAATTCGTCGATCCGGTTCTCGGCCGCATTCCCGTATCTGAAAATATCCTGCGCATGGGCGATGCAGGTAAACGGAATTTTCGCCTCTTCGCAGGCGGGCCAGACCATATTGGTGACAGTGGGAAAGACGAAATGCGCATGGACGATCGTGCGATCTGTCTCTTTCAGGCGCGTGGCCAGATGGTGATGGTCGGTCACCCGTTCCCATTCGATATCAAAGTCCGGTTTGAAATCCGGATAGGGTGACTGCCTGCAGAACACGCGAACATCGACGCCCTGTTCACGCAGGATACGCAGCTCGTTCAGAACGAAGGTTTCCGACGGCACTGGGAAGTGCCAGCAGAAATAGGCGACCTTGAGTGCCGCTCGCGGTGTCGGGACAATATTTGCACGCGGCTTCAGCGTGACCTTCCGGGGTGTGCTCTGCGTGGTCGTCAGAGCGTCATAGGCTCCCTGCATCTGTTCGACATAGACCTTATGCGCGAACCGGCGTGTCACTTCGGCCTTTGCCTGTTCACCGATGCGCCGCATCATGGCCCGGTCATCGGCAAATCTGCGCAGGTGCTCGGCCACGGCTTTCGTATCGCCCAATGGAACGATGAATCCGGTCTTTCCCTCATCCACGAATTCGGGCGGCGCACCATAGCGATACACGATTGTCGGACGCCCGGCCGCCATGCCTTCCAGCACGGTCCGTCCAAAGCTTTCCTGAAAGTTGGACAGATTCAGGATCACATCCGCTTCGGCCACGGCCTTGGTCGGCGTGTCCCGGTAACCGGTCACGCTCAGCGTCTTTGGCAGCGTTCCGGCCGCGACCTGTTCCATCAGGGCATTGGTATGTTCGGTTTCCGGGCCAATCAGTTTGAACTCAACATCCGGGTGGGTTTTCGAAAGCAGGCGGGCGATTTCCGCAAGGTCCTGGATGCCCTTTTTCGGCAGGTTCGAGCTGATCAGGCCCACCCGCATCGGCCCGTCGACCCGGGGCGGATCAAGTTTTGTCAGATCGGAAAGATCCGCGGTATTGTAAACCAATGACGGCGTCTTCCCGTCCTTGGCAAATCCCTTCAACGTGGCCTTGGAGTTGGCGATCACATGGTCGCAATGATCCCATATCCAGTCGACGATATGTTCGGCACTTTCGCCGATCATGTTCAGCAACGCCTCGTCGTGATGGATCAGTTCCCGCACGTGGATCATGCTGCGCACGCCCATCCGCTGCGCCGCCAGCAGCGGTTCGCGCAGGACGATGGTGTTGGTGTGCACGACATCCACGCCTTCATCCTGAATGATGCAGGCAAAATCGGTTACGGCGTGGTCGCTGACAGCCTGTCCCTTGCGCCACCAGCCATACCGGAAAACATAAGTGGCAAAGGATTTTCTGCGCAGGGTCCGGAAATAGTCCGGGTTGCCATGCCCCGGCACGGTCACGATGACATTGTAGTCCAGTGCATTCAGCCCATCGATCATGTCAATGAAACTGCGCTCCCCGCCGAAAAGGTTTTTCCCCGCAACATGGCTGCACAGCATGATCGTGGGCCGGCCCGGACGTGCAGCGACGCCCCCGGCGACGCGTTTCACGCCATCACGCACAATTTCTTCGGCCTGGTTTATGCGTGGTGAAGCAACCTCGGCGGTGCGGCGCCCTTCGGCGCGCCCGTAGCGGATATAATGAAGCACGGGATTGTAGTTCTTGCGCGCAACATCGCTGTGAGTTTTTACATAATACTCAGAATTGAAACGTGGCCCCGGATTCCGCAGCAAACGGCCGCCTAGCCACAGAAAGTGGTCCAGCGGATCCATGCCCAACATTTCTACATCCGGGTACTGTTGCCGATACCATTCCGGATCAAATAGATCGGATTTTTCAAGAATCGCCTTGTCGGTGTATACAGAAGCCATTTCTGTTTCCTTACAAGTATTTAATATCGTAGGTAAAAAGTTATGTTTACAAGAAGAACTGGTTACGCTCACTCTTTAGTTCACTCGAAAAGAGAGGTCTATGCCGCGCGGTCAAAAAAGCCCCGGCGGCTGGCTAAAGCTCAAGTTTTTAGCAGTTCATCGCGCATTGTCCAATCAACTGAGCGCAAATTTTCCGGTTGTCCAAAAAATGTCTGAATAACGGACGTGGATCGCCGGGCCGCCCGGTGCCATAAATACACTTGGCACCGCGGCGATCTTCTCAATCATATCCGCCTGTATGCGCCCTGGCGGTCAGGCGGCGCTGCGCAGCCCCAGCAATTTTCGCGCTTCCTGCCAGGTGGCAACGGGGCGCTCATACTTTTCGCAGATTTCAGCCGTGCGTTTGACCAGTGCGGCATTCGATGGCGCGAGGGTATTGCGGTCAAGACGCACGTTGTCTTCCAGACCGGTACGCGCATGACCGCCGTTTGAGATCGCCCAATCGTTCAGAACGCTTTGGTTCGCCCCGATTCCGGCAGCACACCAGGCTACATCTTCGCCAAACAGCCGCTTCACGGTCTTGAGATAGAAATCGAATACCTCGCGGTCGGCGGGCATCGCGTTTTTGACCCCCATCACGAACTGGATATAGGGCGTATCCTTGATCTGGCCCTTCTTGTGCATCTCGGCGGCCTTCAGAATGTGGCTGAGGTCAAAGGCCTCGATCTCGGGCTTGACGTCATGCGTGATCATTTCCGCCGCAAGCCAATCCACCAGATCTGGCGGGTTCTCGTAGACGCGGCTGGGAAAGTTGTTTGACCCAACCGAGAGCGAAGCCATGTCCGGACGCAAGGGAAGCATACCGCCCCGCGCCTGCCCGGCACCGGAGCGACCTCCGGTCGAAAGCTGGACAATCATGCCGGGGCAATGCTTTTCCAGCCCTTCCTTCAACGCTGCAAATTTGTCGGGATCACTGGTGGGCGTTTCATCGTCATTGCGCACATGGCAATGGGCGATGGTCGCCCCCGCCTCGAATGCGGCCTGGGTGCTTTCCACCTGTTCGGAAATCGTCACCGGCACCGCCGGGTTGTCCGCCTTGGTCGGGACCGATCCGGTGATGGCCACGCAGATGATGCAGGGTTTGGTCATGTCATTGCCTCAAATATCAAGAAATATGGTCTCGTCCGGGCCTTGCAGGTGGATGTCAAAACGATACTGACCCTCACCTTCTTTCCTGGCGAGCAGGGTCGGCACGCGGTTCTGATGCTCGATCCCGCTCAGCAGCGGATCCTTGGCATTCGCCTCTGCCTCGTCTTCAAAGTAGATGCGAGTATGCAGGCCGATATTGATGCCGCGTGCCACAATCCAGGCCGTGATATGCGGCGCCTGCATCCGGCCATCCGGCATCGGCACCGCGCCCGGCTTGACCGTGTCAAATATGAACTCCCCCGTTTCCATGTCACCCGGCGACCGCCCCCAGCCGGTAAAGTTCGGATCCGGCGTGCCGCGCGTTTCAATGGCAGAAGCAAAAAGCCCCGCCGCATCGGGCTGCCAGATTTCGATCATCGCATCGCGCAGCGGTGTGCCGGTGCCATCGAAAACGGTCCCCTTGATCACGATCTCCTGACCCTGGACCGGGCCGGTCTTCATGGTGGTTCCCAGATCGCCACCGTAAATCCCGATCCCGGTAAAGTTCGGTGTGCAGCCGATATGCACATAGGGGCCCGCCGTCTGGCTGGGGCTTTCCCTGAGGTAGTCGAGTTTCTGTACCATGGTCAAAGTCCCTCCACCCGGTTTTCGAAATAGGTCTGCCGACGGCCCCGCAGAACGATGTCGAACTTGTAGGCCCGCGCATCCATGGGAACGGTACGGTGCATGTCCAGCGGCGCGGTCAGCTGATCAATCGCTTCCTGCGATTTCAACACACCGACAATCGGGCAAAGCGGGATCATGGGATCACCCTCAAAATACATCTGGGTGATCAGGCGCTGGGCAAACCCGTGGCCAAAGACCGAAAAGTGGATATGCGCCGGGCGCCAGTCGTTCATCCCGTTGGGCCAGGGGTATGGCCCCGGCATCACGGTGCGGAACTCATAAGATCCGTCCTCGTCCGTGATCGTGCGTCCGCAGCCGCCAAAGTTCGGATCAAGTGCTGCCTGGTATTTTTCCTTCTTGTGGCGATAGCGCCCCCCGGCATTGGCCTGCCAGAATTCCAGCAGCGCACCCGGCACGGGGCGGCCCATTTCATCCAGCACCCGACCATGGACAATGATCCGGGGGCCAATCGCGCTTTGCCCCGGTTGGGCAAAATTGAGGATCAGGTCGTTGTCGAGATCCCCGAGGATGCCATGCCCGAACACCGGCGAGGTTTCTTCACTGAGCGTGGTGGGAAAGGATAGCAATGCCGCTTGCGGGCTGCGTTTGACGCTGGTCTTGTAGGGCGGTGTCAGCGCGTCGGGCTGCCAGCCACGGTCGCGGGGAATAAAACCTCCGGTCTTGGGTCCAGTGCTCATATCTCAACTCCCAGTTCGGCATAGGTCTGTTTGGCAAGCTTAATCGCATGGTTCGCCTTTGGCACGCCCGCATAGACAGCCACATGCATAAAGGCCTGCAAAACATCGCGCGGCTCGGCCCCGGTGTTGCGGCTGGCGCGGATATGCATCGGGATTTCCTCGAAATTCCCTGTCGCCGCCAGCAGGGCGAGCGTCAGCATGGATCTTTCCCGCCGCGAGATCGTGTCATCGGCCCAGACCGTGCCCCAGGCCCCTTCGGTGATCAAATTCTGGAACGGCGCGTCGAAATCAACCTTGGCCGCCTCCGCCCGGTCCACATGGGCATCACCCAGCACCTCGCGGCGAACCCGCATCCCGGTTTCATAGCTTTCTGACATGGCACTCTCCCTGATCCGTTGGCGCAGCTTAACCAATCGAAAGGTGCATTCAAAATGAGAAAATATGCGCTATAAGTTCCAGTATGGAATTTAAGCGCACCAAGCAGATCAAAATGCGTCACCTTTCGGCCTTTGTCGAAACCCTGCGCGGCGGCAGCCTCAAGGCGGCGGCGGAACGGATGTTCCTGACCCAGCCCACGGTATCCAAGACCCTGAGCGATCTCGAAACCATCCTTGGTGTCACCTTGCTGACCCGTGGCCGGGGCGGGGTAAGCCTCACGCGCGAGGGCGCGGTGTTTCGGCAATTCGCGGAACAGGGGCTTGCCGCCGTCAGTCACGGGTTGGCCAGCCTGGATGCGCTGAGTGCCGGCCGTGCAGCGCCCCTGCGCATCGGGACCCTGCCGTCGGTCTCTGCCGACCTGCTGCCGGATGTGATCCTGCGATTTGCCGCCCTGTCACCCGCAACGCCGGTAACTGTCGTCGAAGGGCCAATCACGGATCTGATCAACGGGTTGCGCGCGGGCGATTTTGACCTGCTGATCGGACGCATGGGACCACCGGACCGCATGACCGGCCTGACCTTTACCCAGCTCTATTCAGAAAAGGTCATCTTTGCCGTGGCCAGGGGTCACCCAAGGTCGGAAACCACGGACGCCGCCGCATTGGCCGATCAGCGCATCCTCTATCCACCCCCCGGCGCGGCAATCCGGCCCCTGGTTGACCGGTTCATGATCGAACGCGGCATCGCAGGCTATTCACATCAGATAGAGACTGTTTCGGGCGCTTTCGGGCGCGCCATGACACTTGGCGCGGCTCAGGCAATCTGGATCATCAGCCAGGGAGTCGTGGCGGACGACATTGCAGCAGGCCGGATGCTGGCCCTGCCCATCGACACCGACAGCATGTCGGGGCCTGTCGGCATCATGGCCCGGGCGGAGGAGGAACCGACGCCGGCCATCCGGCTGTTCCGCCAGGCCCTGCAGGAAACATCAAAGCGCAGCGACAATATCTGAAGGTCGCAATCACGCCTTTTCACCACAGCGTGACATTGACCGTTCACCGCTTGCGCTAACCCCCATGCGCGTTCAGCCTTGTGCGGACAGAGCGGACTCATGGAGGTGAAAATGAAGAAGCTGACGCAGGTCAAGGCATTGGTCCTGGGCGCATTGATTGCCGTCGGGCTGGTGGTGCAATCGGGCAGCGCAAGGGCTGCGGGCACCGAAACGCTGACAGTTGCGGGTGGTTGTTTCTGGTGCGTCGAAGCCGATTTCGAATCTGTTCGCGGCGTCAAGGCAGCCGTGTCCGGTTTTGCGGGCGGCACCACGCCGAACCCGACATACAAACAGGTTACTGCAGGCGGCACCGGCCATTACGAGGCGGTTCAGATCACATTCGATCCGGATGTTGTCAGCCGCGACAGCCTGCTTGCCATGTTCTTCCGGTCGGTCGACCCGACAGATGCAGGCGGTCAGTTCTGCGACCGCGGCGACAGCTACCGCACTGCGATCTTCGCGCAGGGTCCAGCGCAAAAGGCAGCGGCGGAAATGGCCAGGGCGGATGCGCAAAAGCAACTGGGCCAGAAGGTCGTCACGCCCATTCTTGGGGCTGTGCCATTCTACCCGGCCGAGGCCTATCATCAGGATTATTACAAGAGCAGTGACAGGCTCGCCTTCAGCAGCGTCGGCATCGGGGTGAAAAAATCCGTGGCTTACAAGCGGTATCGCGCGGGTTGCGGTCGGGATGAACGAGTCAAACAGCTTTGGGGCAGCGCGGCACCCTTCGTTAGCTAAAGCGCCCCGCCTTTAACTTGAATCGCCGATACCCTGCTGCGCTTCGCGCTCTCGGGACATCGGCGATACGGAGTGTATCAGGTTAAAGGCGGGACGCTGTAGGGTCAGCTCCCGAAATCGTGGTCCTGGATATCCTTGAGGTCCGGGATCACATCGGCAGTGCCCTGCCGGGCCACCATCAAAGCGCCGGCCTTTTGCGCAAGTTCAATCGCGTCGGGCATATCCTTGCCCCGGTCCAGCGCCGCAACAAGATAACCGGTAAAGGTGTCCCCCGCGCCGGTGGTATCCACGACGTCGGTCTTGAAAGCCGGAAAATCGCGCTGTGTCCCGTCAGTGCCGGAAATCCAGCGGCAACCATCCGCACCCAGGGTGACGATGATGTCAGCGATCGGCAAATCGCCCAGCGCGGTGCCGGTTGCCTGCTCCAGCTGCGCCGCCTCGACCGCGTTCAGGACCAGCAGATCGACATGCTCGATGATCCGGGTCACGCTGTCGGCCTTGAAGGGCGCGGCGGCATAGGCGACCCGCATCCCCAGCAGCCTGGCGGTTTCTGCGGCAAAGATCTGGCCCAGTGTCTCGTTCTGCATCAGCAGGAAATCACCGGGCGATGCCTCGGCCAGCGCCGCGCCGATCATCTGGTCGGTGACCATGTGATTGGCACCGGGGAACAGCACGATATTGTTTTCGCCCGCCGCATCGACGTTGATGTTTGCATGGCCCGTCGCCGTGTCGATCACGGTGATATGCGCCGTTTCGACCCCGTATTCCAGCAGCCTTGCCAGCGCCCAGGTGCCATCCTGACCCACGGCGCCGATGTGCATGACCCGCGCCGCAGCACGCGCGGCGGCAACGGACATGTTCGCGCCCTTGCCACCCAGACCCTGGTGAAAGCCGGTTGCAGCTATCGTTTCTCCCGGCCCGGGCAGATGCGGCAGGTTGTAGAAATTATCCGCATTGATCGAGCCGAGATTCCAGATCATTCGCCGACCTTGCAGGCCGCAAGAATGGCCATGTTCAAAATGTCGTTGGCCGTCGAGGTGGTGGAGCAGATCTGAATGCTCTTGTCCAAACCTGTCAGGATGGGGCCGATCACCGTGGCACCCGCCATTTCCTGCATCAGCTTTACCGAAATGCTGGCGGAATGGCGCGCCGGCACGATCAGGATGTTCGCGGGGCCGGTCAGGCGCGAGAACGGATATTGCTTTTGCGCATTCGTGTTCAGCGCCACATCGACGGTCATTTCGCCTTCGTATTCGAAATCGACACCCCGAGCGTCCAGGATCTCGGGCGCAAGATGCATCTTTTCCGCCCGTTCAGAGACCGGATAGCCGAAGGTCGAGAAGCTGACAAAGGCCACCCGTGGTTCCAGCCCCATGTGCCGCGCCACGGCGGCGCCGCTTTCGGCAATGTTGGCCAGGTCATTCTCGTCCGGCCATTCGTGAACCAGCGTATCGGCAATGAACACGATCCGCCCCTTGTGCAGCAAGGCGGTAAAACCGGCGGCCCCGTGTTCCGCATTGGCCTCGAACACGTGGTTCAGCCGTTCCAGCACATGCGCGGACTTCCGGGTGACACCGGTGACCAGACCGTCGCCATGCCCATGCGCCAGCATCAACGCGCCGAACACATGCCGGTCGCGGGCCGCGAGACGATGAATGTCCTTGCTGTCAAAGCCACGCCGCTGAAGGCGCCGGTACAGAAAGTCCTTGTAGGTGCCCAGATGCTGCGTGTTCGCCGCATTGATGACCTCAAGCTCGCGCACCGCGTCTTCCATGCCGGCCGCTTCCAGTTTCTCCTTCACGTCCTGATCGCGCCCGACGACCAGGGCCTTGCCCAGACCGGCACGCTGGTACATCACCGCCGCCCGCAACACCCGCGGATCGTCCCCTTCGGCAAAGATCATCCGGGCCTGGTTGTTCCGCGCCCGCGCGTTGATGCCCCGCAGGATGTTTGCCGTCGGATCCATCCGGGACTTCAGGTTCAGCTCATAGGCATCCATGTCGATGATCGGACGGCGGGCTGCCCCGGTGTTCATGCCGGCCCGCGCGACGGCGGGTGGAATACGGTGGATCAATCGGGGGTCGAACGGGGTCGGGATGATATAATCGCGTCCGAAGGTCAGCGTCTTGCCATAGGCCACCGCCACCTCGTCCGGCACATCCTCTCGGGCGAGGTTGGCCAGCGCATGGGCACAGGCAATCTTCATCTCGTCGTTGATCGCGCGGGCATGAATGTCGAGCGCCCCGCGAAAGAGATAGGGAAATCCAAGGACGTTGTTCACCTGGTTCGGATAATCGCTGCGCCCCGTGGCCACGATGGCATCCATGCGAACGGCATGGGCCTCTTCCGGTGTGATTTCAGGATCGGGGTTCGCCATTGCGAAAATCACCGGGTTGTCCGCCATGCTTTCGACCATCGCGGGTGTCACCGCGCCCTTGACGCTGACGCCCAGGAACACATCGGCCCCCTTCATCGCCTCGTCGAGCGTGCGCAGCTTGGTATTCGCGGCATGGGCCGACTTCCACTGGTTCATACCCTCGGTGCGGCCCTGATAGATGACGCCTTTGGTGTCGCACATGATGCAATTGTCATGTTTGGCACCCATCGACTTGAGCAGTTCAAGACAGGCGATACCGGCCGCCCCTGCACCGTTCAGCACGATGCGCACATCCTCGATCTTTTTCCCCGACAGATGCAGCGCGTTGATCAGACCTGCAGCACAGATCACGGCGGTGCCATGCTGGTCATCATGGAACACGGGGATGTCCATCTCTTCCTTGAGACGCTGTTCGATGATGAAACACTCAGGCGCCTTGATGTCCTCAAGGTTGATCCCGCCAAAAGTCGGCCCCATCAGGCGCACCGCGTTGATGAATGCTTCGGTGTCTTCCGTATCAAGTTCGATGTCGATGGAGTTCACATCCGCGAACCGTTTGAACAGGACGGATTTGCCCTCCATCACCGGTTTGGACGCCAGCGCGCCCAGATTGCCCAGCCCCAGCACGGCGGTGCCGTTTGAAATCACCGCCACAAGGTTGCCCTTGTTGGTGTAATCATAGGCCGTTTCCGGGTTCTGCGCGATCGCCTCGCAGGGCACTGCAACACCGGGCGAATAGGCAAGGCTCAGATCGCGCTGTGTCGTCATCGGGACGGTCGCGGTGATCTCGAACTTGCCCGGACTCGGCTCAAGGTGGAACGCTAGTGCTTCTTCGGAGGTGATACGATTGTTTGACACAGACAGGGCCCTTTGGATTTTCTGGGACTAATAACCGTGAATTGACCCATGCACAATCTCGGCCCGAACGCTCGCTCAGGCGATGTAACGCACCCATTCATGGTTTTTGACAAAGGCGCTGTGCCGTTCCGGGAAATCGGACTTCAGCCGGGACAGCGCCCAGCGGATCACCTGCGGGCGTTCACAGCGGTTTGCGCACCAGATGATCCTGATCAGGGTTTGCCAGCGGGTCGGGTCGGCCTTGAAGGATTTGTCCAGCGCGACAAGCTCTGATTTCGGCTCGTCCAGCTCCTTGTGGCAATCCGCCTTCAAGATGCAAAGCTCGACATCTTCGGTGACCATGTTTGCATGTTGCTCCAGCACCGCGACAGCGCGGGCGGCAGACCCGGCCTGAAACAGCCGCCGCGCCAGACGCCCCACGGCATCGACGGACTTCAGGTCAGGTACATGGCCAAGGATGCTCACGACAAACGCCATGATCTGCGCAACCGCCGCCTCGGAAACGGCAACAGGGACAATGGAATCCTTGCTGAAATGTGGCTCTACCAAGGGGTCTTCGGCGTTGAAATCCGCAAAGAAGCTGATGTACCTGCATTGCGATGCATTGGCGAGCGGCCAGAAATCGCCCCATCTGAATTGCGCCGTCTGCAGGGTTCCGATCTCGATGACATGGGCATCGGGATTGGCAAAAAGCATGTTCGCAAACCCCGCACCATGATAGGAAATCATCACCTCGGCCCGCGCCATCAGCGCAACCTGTTCAAGGGGGTGCAGGTTTTCGAAAACGACGTACTCAAAGTCGAAAAGCCCAAGATGCTCCAACAGCAGGTCCTCGCCTGCCATATGTCTGTCACGGCTTTGCCGCGAGTCCCGTCCGACGAAGAACCGCCTGGGCAGATGCGGAAACTCCTCACCCTCTATCGCCGCCAAAGCACGGTCGCGCAGGGCAAGCAACATGCTGCTGACCGAATTCATCGCCAGGTTCGCATTGGACCTGGTGTTCAGCAGATCTTCGTCCTGATCAACGGCGGCAGGCGCAAGCGCCGCGATCCCCGCCAGCATCTCTTTTGGCATCTGCGCATGGCCACCAAGGAAATCATATGCGGTCAGGACCCTGTCATACTCCTTTGGCGCACGTTCGAAAAAGACCCGCCCGGTATATTCGGGGAACAGCGCCTCGACGAAGGCTTCGGTAAAGGGGCGGTGTTTTTCCTCGGCGTTGGGGAAGTGGAAGTAAATGTTTCCCTGAAAATCCAGACCATCCAGCAGGGTCAGCTGTGGCAGTGCTTCCGTCAGGAAATGATAGAAATTGAACGTGTTCCGGCATTCGATCGCAAAGGGAACATCAGGCTCTAACACGGCTGAATACAGCGGTATCTCCCGCGACGCATTGGCGCTGCGGCATTCTGCCAGATAGGCGTCCAGCATCATGTCCACGTCAGATTCCGCGTCTTCGTTTTCCCAACGATAGCGGTTGATCAGCCGCGTCCCGGAGGCCCCGCTCAGCAACAGGCGATCATGCGCCATGATATAGGATTTGCGAAAACTGGCCTGTTCCAGCACGACCGGCACCGCGTTGAACTCAATCGCCTTGCGAAAGACCTTCTGCTTTTTCGTCACGGCAAGGAATGAAGAAATCTTTTTGTTGATCTCTTCATGCGCGCTGGCTGCGAAACCCTCGATGACCGCACGGGGCATCGGCCGCCAGATAAATTCCGGCTCACGCAGCAGGCTGATCCCCTCGTCCACCCATGGATTCAGGAACAGGGTCTCGGGCGGAAATTTCAATTCGATCTTGTTGCGCAAGGATCGGCGTCTTTCTGCGGCGTGGATGTTGCCAATGTTTCTAGCACGCCTGTTCAACCCGTCCACCGCGAAGGATCACGCCGCCCCTTTCGTTGTGCGACCTGTTTTTGTACAGACACACAATAAAGGGAGAAAACCTGGTGAGCAGCGAAAAAGTAACGCCGATGATGGCGCAGTACCTGGAGCTGAAGGCGGGCTACGCCGATGCGCTGCTGTTCTATCGCATGGGCGATTTCTACGAAATGTTCTTTGACGATGCCGTCGCGGCGGCGGAGGCGCTGGATATTGCCCTGACAAAACGCGGTAAACACGCGGGCGATGACATCCCGATGTGCGGTGTCCCCGTCCATGCGGCCGAAGGATATCTGCTGACCCTGATCCGCAAGGGGTTTCGCGTTGCCGTCTGCGAACAGATGGAAAGCCCGGCTGAGGCCAAGAAACGCGGCCACAAATCCGTCGTGAAACGCGATGTCGTGCGCCTTGTCACCCCCGGCACGCTGACAGAGGAAACGCTGCTCGAAGCGCGGCGCCACAATTATCTTGCCGCCTTTGCCGAAGTCAGGGACGAAGCGGCGCTGGCCTGGGTCGATATCTCCACCGGTTTCTTTCAGGTAATGGCCCTGCCCGCCGTCCGGCTTGGCCCGGAGCTCGCCCGCCTTGCCCCCGCCGAACTGATTGTCTCCGAGTCGAGGGAAGCGGACTATCGCCATCTGGAAACGGAATTCGGCACCGCCCTGACCGGCATCGCGCGCTCCGCCTTTGACAGCACAAATGCCGAAAAGCGGATTTGTGCGCTCTATGAGGTGGGCACGCTGGACGCCTTCGGCAGCTTCACCCGTGCCGAGGTCTCGGCGATGGGCGCGCTGATCGACTATCTGGAGATCACGCAAAAGGGCAAGCTGCCGCTCCTGCGCCATCCGCAAAAGGAAAGCGAGGCCCGCAATGTCCAGATCGACGCGGCCACGCGGCGGAATCTCGAACTGACCCACGGGCTCGGCGGCGGGCGCGCGGGATCGCTGCTGGCGATCATGGACCGCAGCTGCACCGCTGGCGGCGCAAGATTGCTGGAACGTCGCATTTCCAGCCCTTCGCGCGTGTTAGAGACGATTTCGCAACGGCTGGAGGCAGTGTCATACGGCTATGACAACACCCATATCACCCGGCAAATCAGGGACAGCCTGCGCAAGGTGCCGGATCTGGACCGGGCACTGTCGCGCCTGTCGCTCGACCGGGGCGGACCAAGGGACCTTGCAACCATCCGGAACGGGTTGGCCGAAGCCGCCCTGCTGGCCGAAGCCCTGCGTGAACAGGATCTGCCCCCCTTGCTGGCAACGGCAGTTGACGGGCTGAACGGCCATGACAGCCTGACCGACCTGTTGGATCAGGCCCTGATTGCAGAGCCGCCCCTGCTGGCAAGGGACGGTGGATTCATCGCCCCGGGCTATCACGCCGAACTGGATGAGGCGCGGCAGCTGCGCGACGAAGGGCGCAGTGTCATCGCGTCCATGCAACAGAATTATGTCTCTGACACGGGGATTTCCTCGCTCAAGATCAAACATAACAACGTCCTGGGCTACTTTATCGAGACGACAGCAACCCATGCGGAAAAGATGTTGTCCGCACCACTGTCAGAAAGGTTCATCCACCGCCAGACCACGGCCAATCAGGTCCGGTTCACAACTGTTGAGCTGTCCGAAATGGAGACCAGGATCCTCAACGCGGGCAACCACGCGCTGGAAATTGAAAAGCATCTGTTTGAAGACTTGAAACAGGCGGTTCTGAACCATGCCGCCGGAATTGGCGTGGCGGCCTCCGGCCTGGCGGAAATTGATCTGGCCTTCGGTCTGGCCGATCTGGCGCAGGCGGAAAACTGGGTCAGGCCCATTGTCGACGATTCACGCGCCTTTGACATTTCCGGGGGCAGGCACCCGGTGGTCGAACGCGCCCTGCGGCAACAATCCGGCGATCCCTTTGTCGCAAATGACTGCGATCTGGGGATCGACGGCGATGGCGCGCATATCTGGCTGCTGACCGGGCCGAACATGGCGGGTAAATCCACCTTCCTGCGCCAGAATGCGTTGATCGCACTGATGGCGCAAATGGGCAGCTTTGTACCTGCGGACAGCGCACATATCGGCCTGATCAGCCAGCTGTTCAGCCGCGTCGGTGCCTCCGACGATCTGGCGCGGGGGCGGTCCACCTTCATGGTCGAAATGGTCGAAACCGCGGCGATCCTGAATCAGGCAGATGATCGCGCCCTTGTCATCCTTGACGAGATCGGCCGCGGCACCGCCACCTATGACGGCCTGTCCATCGCCTGGGCCACGCTGGAATACCTTCATGACGCCAACAAGTGCCGCGCCCTCTTCGCCACCCATTATCACGAGATGACGGCGCTTTCGAACAAGCTGGACGGCGTCGACAATGCCACGGTTGCGGTCAAGGAATGGGAAGGCACGGTCGTCTTCCTGCACGAGGTCCGCAAAGGTGCCGCGGACCGGTCGTATGGGGTTCAGGTGGCGCAGCTTGCAGGACTGCCGGAAACCGTGATCGCCCGCGCCCGCGTTGTGCTTGAGGCCCTGGAAAAAGGCGAGCGCGAGGGTGGTGCCACCCAGAAAACCCTGATCGACGACCTGCCGCTGTTCTCGGTCAACCCTGCCCCGGCACCGGTGAAACGCCAGAAATCCGAAGTTGACGAACAACTTGCCGCGATCATCCCCGATGAGCTGACACCAAGGGAAGCGCTTGATCTGCTCTACAAACTGAAAGAGGCGGCCAAAACCTGACCGCCCCTTCATTGTTCTTTCAAATACACAAAATCGACGGTTGCCGCGTTAACCAGCAGGGGTTGAAGACACGCCAACCTGTGCCGGGCGCAGCAAACGGTCATGCAGCATGAAGCCTTCTGCGGCAACCTGGATGATATCGCCCGCCTTGGTATCGGGAACCGGGGCCTCGAACATCGCCTGATGGTGCTTGGGATCGAAACGATCACCAACTTCGGGCGCGATGACTTCGATACCGTGTTTCTTGAACACGTTCAAAAGCTCGCGCATTGTCAGCTCGACACCCTCAAGCACCGGGCCCGATACGGCGCGTTGTTCTTCGGTTGCCGCTTCCAGGGCACGCTTCATGTTGTCATAGACCGGCAGCATGTCACGGGCGAGTTTCGACCCGCCATAGTTCTCGGCCTCGCGCCGGTCCTTGTCCGACCGCTTGCGCGCGTTTTCGGCATCCGCCAGAGCCCGCATGAAACGGTCCTTCAGCTGATCGCGCTCTGCCCGCAGCTGGTCCAGTTCCAGTGCTTCATCGTCGATTTCCGCCATGCTGTCAGCAAATTCTTCGTCTTCCGCCGCATCAATATCGTCGAGAAAATCATCGTTCTTCGGCTCAGCCATTTTTCCCCTCTAGCTCCGGTCGGAAACCAGTTTTCCGACCAGTTGCGCAGTATAATTTACAATCGGCACAATGCGACCGTAGTTCAGCCGCGTGGGACCAATCACACCGACGGCCCCGATCACCTTTCGATCAGCGTTCATATAAGGGGAAACCACCAGAGAGGAACCCGAAAGTGAGAAAAGTTTGTTCTCTGAGCCGATAAAAATGCGAACACCGTCGCCACCTTCGGCAAGTTCGAGAAATTCGGCGATATCACGCTTCCTCTCAAGGTCGTCGAACAGGGATCTGATGCGCGCCAGGTCTTCCTCTGCCGCGTCGATTCCCAGCAGATGCGACCGCCCTCTGACGATCAGCCGCTCGGAATTTTCGTCGTCCCCGGTCCAAAGCGCCAGACCACTTTCAACCAGTTGCTGCGCCAGAAGGTCGATCTCCTGGCGGCGTTCCGCGATTGTCTGCGCGATGCTGCGCTGCAGCTCGCTCAGGGTCTTGCCCTCAACCAGGGAGTTCAGGAAATTCGCCGCCTCGCGCATCGAACTGGGAGTCTGCCCCGGCGGCGGCGTGAACAGGCGGTTTTCCACATGACCATCCGAAAACACCAGAACAACCAGCGCGCGGTCATGAGACAGTGAAACAAACTCGATGTGCTTGATCGGCGCCTCGTGTTTCGGCGTCAGCACCAGCGACGCGCCCTGCGTGACGCCCGACAATGCCGAACCGACCCGGTCCAGCAGGCCACTGACATCGGAGACGTTGTCGCCAAGGGTTGCGTCGATCTTTTCGCGATCCGTGTCCGTGGGTTCGCCCAGCTCGATCATGCCATCCACGAACATCCGCAACCCCAGTTGCGTCGGAATGCGGCCAGCGCTGACATGGGGAGAGCCCAGAACCCCCATGTATTCGAGATCCTGCATGACATTGCGAATCGTCGCCGCGCTGACCTTTTCGCTGAAATCCCGCGTCAATGTGCGCGAGCCAACGGGATCACCGCTGGAAAGATAGCTTTCGACAACCCGGCGAAACACTTCGCGGGACCTTTCGTTCATTTCTTTCAAAAGATCCGAGGTATCACTCATGCCCCCAATAAAGGTGCCATTGGTGGAAACGTCAATCGGGGTTGCATCATTGCAGTGCTGGACGCTATGCCAAAGGCAGTTCAAAAAGGATCATACATGCGACCTTCAGGCCGGAAACTCGATGAAATGCGCGCTGTCTCTGTTGAGGTCGGCTTTACCAAACATGCGGAAGGATCCGCGTTGATCAAGGTGGGCGATACCCATGTTCTGTGCACCGCCACGATCGAGGATCGGGTGCCGCCCTTCATCAAGGGCTCCGGGCTGGGCTGGGTGACAGCGGAATACGGCATGCTGCCCCGCGCGACCAACACGCGGATGCGCCGCGAATCCGCCATGGGCAAGCAAGGTGGCCGGACCGTTGAGATCCAGCGCCTGATTGGCCGTGCCCTGCGCGCCGGCGTCGACCGCGTGGCCCTGGGCGAACGCCAGATCACAATCGACTGCGACGTGCTGCAAGCCGATGGCGGCACCCGTTGCGCCTCCATCACCGGCGGCTGGATCGCGCTGCGTCTTGCGGTGAACAAGCTGATGAAGGCCGGGGATGTTATTTCCGACCCGCTGGTCGATCCCGTTGCCGCGGTCAGCTGCGGCATCTATGCGGGCCAGCCGGTTCTTGATCTGGACTACCCGGAAGATTCCGAAGCAGGCGTGGACGGCAATTTCATCATGACCGGCAGCGGCAAGCTGATCGAAATTCAGATGAGCGCGGAGGGATCGACCTATTCCCGCGATCAAATGAACCAGTTGATGGATCTGGCCGAAAAAGGCGTTTCCGAACTGGTCGCCATCCAGAAATCCGTCACCGCATGACCCGCAAGTTCACCGAGACCCGGATCCTCTTTGCCACCCACAACGCTGGCAAGCTGGAAGAGGTGCAGCAGCTGTTCGCGCCTTACGGCGTCTCGGTTGTCGGTGCTGCCGAAATGAACCTTCCGGAGCCGGAAGAGACGGAAAATACCTTTGTCGGCAATGCGCGGATCAAGGCCCACGCAGCCACGAAGGCCACCGGCATCCCTGCCCTGTCGGACGATTCCGGAATCGAGGTCGAGGCGCTGGACAATGCCCCCGGCGTCTATACCGCCGACTGGGCCGAAACGCCGAACGGCCGTGATTTTCTGATGGCGATGACCAAGACCCATGACCTGCTGGAGAAGGCAAATGCCCCGCACCCGCGCCGGGCAAGGTTTTGCGCCACGATGGTCCTGGCCTGGCCGGATGGCCACGACGAGGTTTTTGAGGGAACCGTGAACGGCACTCTGGTGTGGCCGATCCGGGGCGAACTGGGGCACGGCTACGACCCGATGTTTCAGCCCGACGGGCATGAACAGACCTTTGCGGAAATGACCGCCGATCAGAAGAACGCCATCAGCCACCGCGCAGATGTCTTCGCCAAGCTGATCACGGGCTGCTTTGACTGAAGACTGGCAAAACGGGGGCTTCGGCCTTTATATCCATTGGCCCTTTTGCGAGGCGAAATGCCCCTATTGTGACTTCAACAGTCACGTCAGCCGCCGGATTGACCATGCCGCTTGGCGCGATGCCTATCTTGTCGAACTGAAGCGCGCGGCCGCCGAAACAAGGGGCCGGGTGCTGAATGCCGTTTTCTTTGGCGGCGGCACGCCCAGCCTGATGGAACCGGAAACGGTCGCAGAGATCATCACGGCGATCCGGGCGCATTGGCCCACCGCAAATGATCTGGAAATCACGCTTGAGGCCAACCCGGGCTCCGTCGAGGCAGGCAGGTTTGCGGCCTTCAAACAGGCGGGCATCAACCGGGTTTCAATGGGCATACAGGCCCTGAACGATCCGGACCTGCGACGTCTGGGGCGGTTGCACAACGTGGCAGAGGCGCTGACCGCTTTTGACATTGCCCGAAATGAATTTGACCGCGTCAGCTTTGACCTGATCTATGCCCGGCAGGACCAGTCGCTGGCGGATTGGGAAGCAGAGCTGAAACAGGCACTGTCCCTCGCGATAGATCATCTTTCTCTCTATCAACTGACGATCGAAAACGGCACGGCCTTTGGCGACAGATACAGCAGGGGCAAGCTGCGCGGCTTGCCCGACGAAGACCTCGGCGCAGATCTGTATAATCTGACGCAGGAGATCTGTGGCACCATGGGCATGCCCGCCTATGAGGTGTCAAACCACGCCCGCGACGGCGCGCAATCCCGGCACAACCTGATCTATTGGCGCTATGGCGACTACATTGGCATTGGCCCCGGCGCGCATGGTCGCCTGACCATCAACGGGCAAAAATGGGCGACGGAATGCTATGGCCAGCCCGACCGCTGGCTGAATGGTGTGCAAGACTTCACAACCGAAAAGCCCCGCAGCCTGTTGTCCGGAAAGGATCAGGCGGCGGAATATCTTCTGATGGGTCTGAGGCTGAAGGAAGGGATCGACCCAAAACGTTACGCCGCCCTAGCCGGAGAGGTTCTGAACCCCTCCGCCCTGGACCACCTAACAGAGATCGGCATGCTCGATCAGGCGCGTGAAAGAATAACCGTTACAGATCAAGGGTTTATGGTCCTGAACTCGGTCATTGAGACCCTTTTGCCCGGTTAGGACCCGCCCAATATGCGGCAAAGCTCATCCAGTTGCTCAAGTGAGTCATATTTGATCGCCAACTGGCCGGATTCCTGCCCCGGCTTGTGATCCAACGTCACCTTCATACCAAGTGAAGCGGACAAATCCCCTTCGAGCGCCCTGGTATCCGCATCCTTTTCCTCCCGCGACGCGGCATTTGACGACGTCTTTGTGGGGGCGGCATCTCCCTTCAGCTCATTCCTGACCAATGCCTCGGCAGCGCGTACAGACAGACCACCTTTGACAATGGCCTGTGCCAACTTCAAAGGGTCCGATGCCGGAATTAGCGCCCTTGCGTGACCCGCGCTGAGGTCGCCGCTGCGCACCATGTCGATCACCGGTTCAGGCAGCGTCAACAGCCGCAAAAGGTTCGCGATATGGCTGCGGCTCTTGCCCAGGGCCTCTGCCATTTTCTCCTGCGTATGGCCAAACTTGTCCATCAATTGCCGGTAGCCTGCCGCCTCTTCAATCGCGTTCAGGTCGGCGCGCTGAATGTTCTCGATGATGGCGACTTCAAGCACTTCGGCATCCGAAAAATCGCGGACGATAACAGGAAGTTCATGCAGCTGCGCCAGCTGCGCCGCCCGCCAACGGCGTTCGCCAGCGACAATTTCAAAACTGTTGTCAGACCGGACGCGCACAATAAGCGGCTGAATCACGCCTTTTTCACGGATTGAGGATGCAAGATCGTTCAAATCCGACTGTTCGAAGTGCTTCCTTGGCTGGTCCGGGTTCGGTGAAATCCGCTCAATCGGGACGAATTGATCTGCCGCTGCAATGCCCTGGGCCGCGACACGCTCCGATTCCGTGACATCCGACATCAGGGCAGACAGGCCTCGACCCAAGCCGCGTTTCCGTTCCTGTTTATCTGCCATGTCGTTTCCTCAGATTGAATTATTATGGATCAGTTCTTTTGCAAGCGCACGATATGCCGATGCGCCTTTTGACGCGCTGTCATAGGTAAGGACCGGCATCGCAAAGCTGGGCGCCTCGCTGACCCGCACGTTCCTTGGAATGACAGTCTTGAAAACAAGATCGCCCAGATTGTTCCGCGCGTCGCTTTCCACCTGTTGCGACAGGTTGTTCCGCCTGTCGTACATCGTCAGAACCACGCCTTCGATGCGCAAATCCTTGTTTCCGCTTTGCCGGACCTCGCGGATTGTCAGCATCAGCTGAGAAAGCCCTTCAAGGGCGAAAAATTCGCTTTGCAGGGGAACAAGGATGGAATGCGCCGCGATCATCGCGTTGACTGTCAGCAGGTTAAGTGATGGCGGGCAGTCGATCAGGATATAGTCCAGAGCAAAGGCGTCCATGGCCGTCTGCCTGAGCGCATCATGCAAAAGAAAGCTGCGTTTTTCATTTGAAATCAGTTCGATATCAGCCGAGCTCAGATCAATTGTCGCCGGGACGATGTACAGACCTTCGAAATCCGTCTCCTGAATGACCTCGTTCAGCGAAATGTCTTCAAGCAGCAGTTCATAGGTCGTAAAATCACGCGCATCGCTTTCCACCCCCAGGCCGGTGGAGGCATTCCCCTGCGGATCCAGATCAACCACAAGCACGCGTTTGCCGGCTTCGACCAATGCAGCCGCCAGATTGATGGAGGTCGTTGTCTTTCCGACCCCGCCTTTCTGGTTTGCAACCGCAATGATTTTCGGCCCTTGGGGACGGGACAGGTCAGACACGCGATACATCCTTGATCAGCAAAATAGCGGCTTCAGCGCTGGTCTTACTCTTAACGGGGTCCAGGGAATATGACCACAATTGTCGTGCGGCTTCATCCTCTTTTCGCCAGTTCTGACCTTTTGGAAAGATAGCTGTCCCGCTCTTTGCCAGGTGCAATTCCGTGAACTCCAGGAGGGCCGGCAAATCGGCCAATGCCCGCGCTGACAGAACATCGGCGCCCAAAGGCGGTAGCTCTTCGATTCGCTCCGCAATCACCTTTGCGTTCAATCCAAGTTCCCGGATTGCGGTTCTCAGAAAGGTTGCCTTGCGCAAATCGCTCTCGACCAGGGTGATCCTGGCCTCCGGCCGCGCCTCTTTCGCGATGATGGCAATGACAATCCCGGGAAATCCGCCGCCGCTGCCCAAATCCACCCAATGTTCAAATTCAGGCGCCAATTCAAACAATTGAGCCGAGTCAGCAACGTGCCGTTCCCAGATGCCATCGACACTGGCCTTTGAAATCAGGTTGATCCTGACCGTCCAGCGTTCAACCAGTTCGGAAAACTGCGTCAGAAGATCCGTTGTTTCACGTGAAACATTCAAGCGGTCCAAAGATGTCATGCCCGCAACCGGTTATCCAGTCGCCGCAGTCGTGACAGCAACAGGGTCAAGGCGGCAGGTGTCATCCCCTCGATCCGCGCGGCCTGGGCAAGATTGGCCGGTTTCGCCTGAATCAGCTTGCCTTTCAACTCGTTCGACAGCCCTTCAAGGGCATTGTAATCAAAATCAACGGGAATCTTGAACCCTTCATCCTTGCGAAGAACATCAATGTCCTTCTGCTGTCTGGCGAGGTAATTGGCATAAAGCGCGTCATATTCGACTTGTTGCTTGATCGACCCGTCGAGCGATTCAAGCTCCGGGAACAGGGGTTCAAGATCGGAGAACGCAACATCTGGAAAGGACAGCAATTGCATGCCGGTCCTACGGCCCCCATCCCGGCTGATCACGACGTCAATATCCGTGAGCTCCTTGGGAGTGAAGCTTCGGCCTTCAAGGATGGATTTAGTCCTGGTCAGGTCGCCGAGTTTTTGTTCAAAAGCCTCTTTTCTCCGATCAGATACGCAACCGATCTCGATGGCCAGCGGTGTCAGCCGCTGATCCGCGTTGTCAGCGCGCAACGAAAGCCGGAACTCGGCCCGGGAGGTAAACATTCTGTAGGGTTCAGTCACACCGCGGGTCGTCAGATCGTCGATCATCACACCGATGTAGCTTTCCGCCCGGCTGAACAGGATTTCAGGCTGCTGCCGAACAGATCGCGCCGCATTCAGACCCGCAACCAGCCCCTGCGCCGCCGCCTCTTCGTAACCGGTGGTTCCGTTAATCTGGCCGGCAAGGAAGAGCCCCTGCACATCTTTAAGCTCAAGACTTGGCTTGAGCGATCGCGGATCGACGAAATCATATTCGATCGCATAACCCGGCTGAAGGATAACCGCCTCCTCCAACCCTTTGATCGAGCGGACATAAGCCTCCTGCACATCTTGGGGCAGCGATGTGGAGATCCCGTTGGGATAGATCGTATGATCATCGACGCCTTCCGGCTCAAGAAAGATCTGATGCGAGGTCTTTTCCGCAAAGCGCACAACCTTGTCCTCGATGGAGGGGCAATACCGTGGACCTGTTCCTTCGATCATCCCACCGTACATCGCTGAACGATCAAGGTTTTTGCGGATGATGTCGTGGGTGCCTTCGTTTGTATGGGTGATCCCACAGGAGATCTGCCGCGCAGTTACCTGATTGGACAGAAAGGAGAACAGCACAGGGTCATCGTCACCCGGCTGCAGCTGCAAATCCGTCCAGTCAATCGTGCGCCCATCCAGACGCGGGGGTGTCCCTGTTTTCAAGCGACCCATGCGCAGATCAAACTGGTCAAGCCGCTCCGCCAGCCGAACCGAGGGGCGATCGCCCATTCTGCCGCCGGAATGCGATACGTCGCCGATATGAATAAGCCCGCGCAGGAAAGTCCCGGAGGTGAGGATAACTGCACCAGATTGCAGCTTGGCGCCCGTCGCCAGTTCAACACCGGTAGCTCTTTTCCCTTCCATGATCAGATCGACAACTTCACCTTCCACAATGGTCAGATGCGGTTGATTTTCAGTCTCCCGCAGCATCGCTTGCCGATACAGCTTGCGATCCGCCTGGGTTCTGGGCCCCTGAACCGCCGGGCCTTTCCGCCGATTCAGCAGGCGGAACTGAATGCCTGCCTCATCCGCGACACGGCCCATCACGCCGTCCATCGCGTCAATTTCGCGAACAAGATGCCCTTTTCCAAGACCGCCAATGGCCGGGTTGCAGGACATGACGCCGATATCCTCACGCCGCATGGTGACAAGTGCCGTCTCCGCACCCATACGCGCAGCAGCATGTGCCGCCTCCGCGCCAGCGTGGCCACCGCCAATGACAATCACATCAAAATGTTTCACGTGAAACACTCCATCATTTCCCAATGCAGAAATTCGCAAAAATCTCGTCGAGGAAGTTTTCAACATCTACCCGGCCAATCAGGCTTTCCAACGCCTGAATCGCCAACCGCAATTCCTCTGCTGCGAAATCATACTGGTCCGCGCCGCCCGAAGCCATCACAATTGCAGATTGGAGGGATTCCCGCGCATGTAGCAAGGCGACGCGATGCCGTTCCTGGGTGGCAAGGCCAGCATTCTGCACGCGGCCTTCCAGGATGGACTGAATCTTCTGGATCAAGGCGGACAGGCCCTCGCCGGTTCGGCCTGAAATCGCGCCGGTCTTGTCCTGCCTCATGTCCGCTTTTGGCAGCACCTGAATGTCATCCGGCAAAGGTTGCACCATCAGCTTTTCATCTTCCTCACAGAGGAACACCCGCAGATCTGCCGCCTCGCTCCGCGCCACAGCCCTTTGAACACCGATCTTTTCAACGCTGTCCTCCGTCTCCCTCAGACCGGCGGTGTCGAGGAAAGTCACCGGCAGACCGCCGATATCCATGCGCACCTCGATCACATCCCGGGTCGTGCCGGCAACCTCTGAGGTGATCGCAGCATCCCGGCCGGCGAGGGCATTCAGCAAGGTCGACTTCCCGGCGTTGGCAGGACCGATGATTGCCACCTCGAACCCCATCCGGATTCGCTCAGCCGCGCCAACCCCGGCGATTTCGGCGTCAATGCCTTGGATGACCCCCTGCAGCAATGCTGTAACTTCCGGCGTGACGTCAATCGGCACGTCTTCATCGGCAAAATCAATGGTAACGGTCAAAAGCGAGGCGGATCTGATCAGATCCAGGCGCCATTGCTCTACCCGTTCACCAAGTTTTCCTGAAAATCCAAGCATGGCCTGCTTGCGCTGCGCTTCGGTCTCCGCATCGATCAAATCGCCCAGACCCTCGATCTGCACCAGATCCAGACGGCCGTTCTCAAGCGCGCGTCGTGAGAATTCGCCAGGTTCGGCAAGACGGGTATTGGGGAAGGCGCCCAAACACCGCAGCACTGCGCGGATGACCGCGATGCTGCCGTGCAGGTGAAATTCAACAACATCCTCACCGGTGAAACTCTGCGGTCCGGCAAAGCGCAGGACAAGCGCCTGATCGAGAAGAGAGCCGTCCGGCCCATGCAGGTTGCGAACAGCAGACCGCCGCGGCTCCGGCAGGGAACCGGCCAGGGATTCACCTATGGCGAAGGCGTCCGGGCCAGAAACCCGGACAACCGCAACCCCTGCCCGGCCCATGACAGTTGCCTGGGCGAAAATCGTGTCCATTTCACTTAACCTATTGTTATTAAATAATAACTCAGGTGTTCATTGAATCAAAGAAATCCGAGTTCGACTTGGTTTGCTTCAGTTTGCCGATCAGGAACTCGATGGCGTCGGTGGTGCCCATCGGGTTCAGAATCCGGCGCAGGACAAAGGTTTTCTGCAGATCGATCTTCTCGACCAGCAGGTCTTCCTTACGGGTGCCCGATTTGAGAATGTCGATGGCCGGGAACACGCGTTTGTCCGCAATCTTGCGATCCAGAACGATTTCAGAGTTACCCGTGCCTTTGAATTCTTCAAAGATCACCTCGTCCATCCGGCTGCCGGTGTCGATCAGCGCGGTTGCGATGATGGTCAGCGATCCGCCCTCTTCGATGTTCCGGGCCGCCCCGAAGAAACGCTTGGGGCGCTGCAGCGCGTTCGCGTCCACACCACCGGTCAGAACCTTGCCGGAGGACGGCACCACGGTGTTGAACGCACGGCCAAGGCGGGTGATGGAATCGAGCAGGATCACCACATCGCGCTTGTGCTCGACCAGCCGCTTTGCCTTTTCGATCACCATCTCGGACACGGCAACGTGGCGTGTTGCCGGCTCATCGAAGGTGGAGGAGACAACCTCACCCTTGACCGACCGCTGCATGTCGGTGACTTCCTCGGGCCGTTCGTCGATCAGCAGAACGATCAGGTAGCATTCCGGATGGTTCTTCTCGATCGAGTTGGCGATGTTCTGCAGCAGAACCGTCTTACCTGTCCGCGGCGGGGCAACGATCAGGCAGCGCTGGCCTTTGCCGATGGGCGATACCAGGTCGATGATCCGGGCTGACCGGTCCTTGACCGTGGGGTCGTCCACTTCCATCGTCAGGCGCTCATCCGGATAAAGCGGTGTCAGGTTCTCGAAAGCGACCTTGTGGCGCGCCTTCTCCGGTTCTTCAAAGTTGATCTTGGTCACTTCGGTCAGGGCAAAGTAACGCTCGTTGTCGTCAGGTGCCTTGATCAGCCCTTCGATGGTGTCACCGGTCCGCAGCGACCATTGGCGGATCATGTCGGGCGACACGTAGATGTCATCGGGGCCCGGCAGATAGTTCGCCTCTGGTGACCGCAGGAAACCGAAACCGTCCTGAAGCACCTCAAGCACACCATCACCCGAGATTTCCCAGCCTTCATCCGCGCGTTCGCGCAGGATCTGGAACATCATCTCGCCCTTGCGCATGGTGGAGGCGTTTTCGATCTCAAGCTCTTCGGCCATGGCGAGAAGGTTCTTGGGCGTCTGCGCCTTCAGATCGGCAAGGTTCAGTGTATCTGTTGTCATGGAAAATCCCGTTCAGCGGCAACACGCAGGGCGTTGGCTGGTCATCATTGCAATGTTGAAGCTAGGCAATCACCCCGGACGGGGCGTTGCGATGGGATATAGGGCCGGGCAGGCGCGGAGTCAATCAGCTCAGAACTTCACGACCACCGAAAGGACAATCACGATCATCAGAACGGTCGGAACTTCGTTCATCAGCCGGTATTGCCGTCCCGTGAACTGGTTCCGCCCCTCGCCAAACTCCCGCATCCGCGCCATCAGCCATTCATGGAAACCGGTCATCGCGATGACGCAGGCCGCTTTCGTATAGGGCCAGATCGCCGACCAATCCACGATCCCCGGTGTGAAGACAAGGGCAAGGCCGAAAACCCAGGTTGCGATCATCGCCGGTCTCATGATCACCGTTGCCAGCTTGAATTCCATCTGGGTGAAAATGTCGTGGGTGCTGCCGCTCAATCCCGCTTTCTCGGTATGATGGACAAACAGACGCGGCAGATAGAACAGCGCAGCCATCCATGAAATCACGGAGATGATGTGCAGCGATTTGGTCCAAGGGTAGGCGAGGGCTAGAAGGTCAGACATATCCCACTCCGGTTTCTGTGCCCTTCTAATAATAATAAAGAAAAGAAGAAAGATGATGTAGTATGTAGGGAGCCGGGAAACTGTGGATTACTCTCTTTCACCCGCAGATGTCCCCAGTCGGATAACGGTTCAGGCGCTGTGTGCATAACATCTCGTCAAGAGCCAAAAATCACTCCTGAATCTGCTATGTGACCTGTCTCACCGGGTTTGGCCCTGTGGATATCCATAAGGACAATTTTAACGAAAACCGATTCCTCCCGGATCCGGACTTGTCCTTTTCCACGCGGGAACTTTTACGGCATAAGGCGGCGAGATCGTCGGAGAACCCGCTGTTTGCGGGTGGGCTGTCGCTCTCGGTAAAAAGTCCTTAATTACTCCTTAACGTCTTACACAGGGTTATCCCCATGTCTCAGCCGATCATACTGGCATCCGGATCGTCCATCCGCGCGAAACTGTTGCAACAGGCCGCCGTCCCTCATTCGGTCGAAACTGCCCGGATCGACGAAGAGATGATCAAGTCCGCGCTTATCGCCGAAGAGGCGCCGCCGCGCGACATCGCTGATACGCTGGCCGAAATGAAGGCGCGCAAGATCAGCGACAAACATCCTGATGCGCTTGTCATCGGATGTGATCAGGTCCTGGATCACCGGGGAAAGCTGCTGTCCAAGCCCGACAGTCAGGAGGATGCGATCCGCCAGCTTACCCAGCTGCGTGGGGACCGGCACATGTTGTTGTCCGCGGCTGTTATCTGCGAGGGCGGAAAACCGATATGGCGGCATGTCGGGCAGGTCAGACTGCGGATGCGGGACATTTCAGACAGCTATTTGGACGATTACGTGACCCGCAATTGGGAGAGCATCCGACATGCCGTCGGATGTTACAAACTGGAAGAGGAAGGATCGCGATTGTTCACCTCCATCGAAGGGGATTACTTTCACGTTCTGGGTATGCCATTTTTGGAACTCCTGAACTATCTGGCCTTGCGCGGAGACCTTACGACATGACATTGCCGAAAATACCGCTTGCAGGCGTGATTGGATCACCGATTGCACATTCCAAATCGCCGCAATTGCAGGGGCATTGGCTGAAAACATATGGAATTCCAGGGTATTACATCCCCATGGATGTCTCTGTTCAGGATCTTGAGACCGTTGTCCGGTCGCTGCCAAAGATGGGTTTTGTCGGTGTGAATGTCACCATTCCCCATAAGGAAGCGGTGATGGAGATAGCTGATCTTGTGACAGATCGCGCAATCCTGATTGGTGCGGCGAATACGCTGATCTTTCGCAAGGATGGCAAGATTCATGCAGATAACACAGATGGTTACGGGTTTATCGAGAACCTGAAAGCAGGTGCCCCCAACTGGAACCCCAAGTCCGGCCCGGCGGCGATCCTGGGTGCCGGGGGCGCGGCACGGGCGGTGATTGCATCGCTGCTGAATGCCGGCGTGCCCGAGATACTCCTTTCAAACCGTACCCGCGTCAGGGCGGAGAAGCTGAAATCCGATTTCGGCAGCAGAATCCGTGTCTATGACTGGGTTCAGGCAGGCAACATGCTGGATCATGCGCATCTTGTCGTGAACACGACGTCGCTCGGCATGATCGGCAAGGGCGAGATGCGGGTGCCGCTGGACGGGCTGCAGCCCGGTGCGGTGGTGACCGATCTTGTATATGCCCCGCTGAAGACCCGGCTGCTTGAAACCGCCGAACAGATGGGATGTGTCACTGTTGACGGTCTGGGGATGTTGCTGCATCAGGCCGTGCCGGGGTTTGAACGCTGGTTTGGCAAACGCCCGGAGGTGGACCGCGCAACCCGTGCGGCCGTTCTGCGCTGATGTTCGTACTTGGTCTGACCGGGTCCATTGGCATGGGCAAATCCACGACCGCCCGCATGTTCGCTGATGAGGGCTGTGCCCTCTGGGATGCGGATGCAGCCGTACACAGGCTTTATGATGTGAATGGCGCGGCGGTGGCCCCGATACAGAAGGTCTTTCCGGATGCTGTTCAGGATGGCGCGGTTTCGCGGCTGATCCTGAAAGAGATCATCAGCCAGACGCCGGACGCCCTGAAAAAGATCGAAAGCATCGTGCATCCGCTTGTCGCGCAGGATCGTGCCGTGTTCCTGGAGCAGGCAACGGCGGATATTGTGGTTCTGGACATCCCCCTGCTATTCGAAACCGGAGGACAGGCGCGGGTCGATGCCACGGTCTGCGTTTTCGTCGATGATGAGACACAGCGGCAACGGGTGCTGGAACGCGGTACGATGACCCCTGCCCAGTTCGAAGCCATCAAGGCGAAACAGATGCCGGCGGCAGAAAAACGCGCCCTAGCGGATTATGTGATCGAAACGGATACGATCGAACATGCAAGAGCGCAGGTGCAGGATGTCGTGAAGGACATTCGGGAGAGGTTGAAAAATGCGTGAAGTTGTCCTTGATACGGAAACCACGGGTTTCGATCCCGAGACAGGCGACAGGATCGTCGAAATCGGCGCGGTTGAACTGATGGGCCATATGGCCACGGGCCGGACCTATCACCAATACATCAACCCCGAGCGCGCGATGCCTGACGAGGCTTTTCAGGTACATGGGCTGGGCGATGATTTCCTGCGGGACAAACCCAAATTTGCGGAGATCGGTCAGGCGTTCCTGGATTTCATCGGCGATGCCAAGCTGGTGATCCATAACGCCGCTTTTGACATCAAGTTTCTGAATGCAGAGTTGAAATGGATGAACCTGCCGCAGATCCCCTGGGAGCAGGCCATAGACACGCTTGCCATCGCCCGGAAAAGGTTCCCCGGCTCGCCCGCGTCCCTTGATGCGCTGTGCCGGCGTTTCAACATAGACAATTCATCGCGGACCCTTCACGGGGCGCTTCTGGACAGTGAAATTCTGGCGGAGGTCTATCTTGAACTGATCGGCGGGCGGCAGCCGGATTTTGCGCTATCGGCAAAGCCGGAAGCGGCGTCAGGGGAAACGCAGGCCGAATGGACCCCGAAGCCAAGGGCAAATCCCCTGCCCTCCCGATTGTCGGAAAAAGAGGCCGCCGCCCATGCCGAGTTCATCGGCAAGCTGGGCGGCGACGCCATGTGGGGTAAGGGTTAGGCGTCTGCCTTGGGCGGCGTTTCGGCCTGACGGCGCGCAACCTCGTTGCGGTACATCGACATGAAGTCGATGTTTTCCAGGTTCAGCGGCGGGAAGCCGCCATCGCGCGTGATGTCGCTGACGACGCGGCGCAGGAACGGAAAGATCATCCGTGGGCATTCGATCAGCAGGAACGGGTGAATCTGGTCGTCCGGCACGTTCTCGATGTGAAAGATGCCGACATAATCCAGCTCAAGCACGAAAAGCGTCTGATCGCCGCCCTTGTTCTTGGAGGTGATATTCAGCTTGATCGCGGATTCGAACTGGTGATCTGCCGGGCGCTTTTTCGCATCCAGATTGACTTGTACCTGCACATCGGGCTGCACATCTGTGGGTGCCCCTTTCTGTGCCATGATGTTCTCGAATGACATGTCACGGATAAATTGGCCCAACACGCGCATTGTTGGTGCGGTTGGTTGTGCAGCTGCTTCTTCGGCCATGGAAATTCCCTCGGTAATATTGGTTGGACCCGCACTTATCAGGTTGCGCGAGTGCCCTCAATGCCTTCGCTATGGCTTGGTCCATCCCGATGGCTTTTGTGACCCCTGATCGGACTGCGGGATCTCGTGATAGTCGCCGTCGATCACATCGCCGCCCCTTGTCCGGTGTGGATCCGGGCGCGGGGCTCCATGGGTGGAAAAGCTCTGGACATGGACGCGGGCGCGCAGAAACTCGAACGCGGCCTTGCGCACGCCGGGGATCAACAGGGAAAAGCCGACCGCATCGGTGAAAAACCCCGGTGTCAGCAACAAAGCGCCGGCGAAAAGGATCATTGCACCATGCGCCAGAGGTTCGGTCGGATCGCGCATGTCAGAGAAGGAACTGCGCAGCTGGCTCATCGCGATGGCACCCTGTGACCGGGCCAGCGACGCACCCAGAATGGCCGTGATCACAACGATGGCCAGGGTCCAGCCCAGGCCGATGGCACCACCGATCTGGATGAACAAGGTGATCTCGATCAGGGGGACGGCGAGGAATGCGATCAATAGCCACATGTGAAAGGTTCCTTATATGGGGGGCAGAGTGGACTCGCCCCGGTCAAGCACCTACATAAGTCTTCAGCCATCGTGTTTCCATGTTTTCACCCCAAGAGGTTCCAATGAATTCACCCATGATACAGCTACTGGTCTTGGCCGGCATTGCGGTATTTCTCATCCTGCGCCTCAAGAATGTGCTGGGCACCCGTGAAGGGTTTGAAAAGCCGCCTGTTGCTGACCAGACCTCGCAGCGGCGCGGCGGCCCCGCACTGGAGGTGATCGAAGGCGGTCCGGATCTGGATATTGCGGACCATGTTCCCGAAGACAGCGATGCGGGCAAGGCGCTGGCACGGATGAAGCGGATTGAACCCTCCTTTGGTGTCAGCGATTTTCTGGGCGGCGCGCGCGGTGCCTATGAAATGATCGTCATGGGTTACGAAAAGGGCGAACTGGCGCAGATCCAACCCTTCCTGAGTGAAGAAATCTATGAAAGCTTTGTCGACGGCGTGGCCGCGCGCGAGGATCAGGGCCTGACCATCGAGGCGAATTTCATCGGTGTCCGTGAGACAGAATTGGTAGACGCAAGGCTTGACGACGCTACAAATGAAGCGGAACTTAAAATTCGCTTTGTTGCCGAACTTACCTCGGCTGTCCGCGATGCGGGCGGTGATATTATCGAAGGCAGCACGAAAGAAATTAAGCGCCAGAAAGACACTTGGGTTTTTGCGCGCATCATGGGCTCGGATGATCCGAATTGGATGCTGGTTTCTACAGACGGCTGATCCATGCGGTTCTTGCATTGGTATGGACGGGGGTTGCAACAGTGACCCCCGCTTCTGCGAGTGATGTTTCCTATAAGGTGATGGAGTTCGATCAGCTGGTTGGCTGGGCCGATGATGACCATGCCGCAGCGCTCAAGACCTTTCTGAACACCTGCCGGGATCTGGAGGATCTGGATTGGACCGCCGTTTGCAGATTTGCGCAGACCAACCCCGAACCGCGCCAGTTCTTCGAGCTGTTCTTCAGGCCCGTGCTGATCGACGACGGGCAGGATGCCCTGTTCACCGGGTATTTCGAGCCCGAGCTTGACGGTGATCTCTATCGGTCCGAGCGCTTTCGCTATCCGATTTACAAGATGCCGAATGAGGCTCTGGCCCAGAGCCCCTGGCTGACCCGCCGCGAGATTTTGGACGGCGATGTGATGGCGGGCCGGGGTCTGGAAATCGCCTGGGTCGATGACCCTGTTGAATTGTTTTTTCTGCAGATCCAGGGTTCGGGCCGCATCAGGCTGCCGAATGGCAAGTATATCCGGGTCGGGTATCGCGGGGCGAATGGCCATCCTTACAAATCCATCGGGGTGGAACTGGTCCGCCGTGGCGTCTACCAGCCGCATCAGGTCAGCGCGCAGGTGATCAAGAACTGGGTACGGCGAAATCCGGAGGACGGACGCGAACTGCTGTATCACAACCCGTCCTATGTCTTTTTCCGCGAGGTCAGCAAGGTCCCGGCGGATCAGGGGCCGCTGGGCGCCATGAACCGAAGCGTGACCACCCTGCGCTCCATCGCTGTCGATCCGGCCTACGTCAGACTTGGTGCGCCGGTCTGGATCGAGAAAGAGGGCGAGAAACCTCTGCATCGCCTGATGATCGCGCAGGATACCGGATCGGCGATCAAGGGCGCGCAGCGCGCGGATATCTTTTTTGGCACCGGGGATCAGGCCGGTCTGGCGGCTGGCAAGCTGCGTGATCCCGGCCGGATGATGGTGCTGATGCCGATCCAGCGCGCCTATGCCCTGCTGCCCGAAAGCGCGATATGAAGCGCAGCTCCCGGAAACCGCGTTTGAACGACGACGACCTGGAATTGTGGCGTCGGGTGACCGAGCGCACCGAAAAGCTGGACCTGAAATCGCTTTTCATGCCGGAAATCGACGCCCCGCCGCCGTCACCCGCTGCACTGAAAAGGGGCCGATCCGCGCTTTTGGGAAAACCCATGCCAAAGCCGCGCCGCAGGACGTATGATCTGATGCCTTCCCTGCCCGATCAGGTCCGGTCGGCCCCGGTGCAGATGGACAGCAAATCCTTTGGCAAGCTGAAACGCGGCAAGCTGCGGCCGGAAGGACGGATCGACCTGCACGGCATGACACTGGACCGGGCGCATCCGGCGCTCATGCACTTCATCCAGACGTCACATCGCAATGGCAAACGTCTGGTCCTTGTGATCACGGGAAAGGGCAAGCAACGGGACGATGGCGGGCCAATCCCGGTCCGCTACGGCGTGCTGCGCCACCAGGTCCCGCAATGGCTGTCGTCCCCGCCGCTGTCATCCGTCGTGCTGCAGGTCGCCCAGGCGCATATCAGCCACGGGGGCAGCGGTGCCTATTATGTCTATCTCCGGCGGCAGCGCTAGGCTCTGGACCCATTAATCTTATGTGCTCAGTTTGACAGATTTTTTCGTAGACCAGGAACATCTGCGCAGGAATAGTGGTTCTATTCCAAGCAGATGTGACGCAGACTGCGGGAAAATCCGTCAAACCCGAAGGGCGGCGATTTCACTTCATTTCAACGTCTTGGGTCGCTTGCAAATAGAACCACTATTGGCTGCACGCCCCAAACCATTGAAATTTCGCGAAATCGCCGCTGAGCATATAAGATTAGTGGGTCCAGAGCCTAACGCCCAAGCGTCGGATAATATCTGATGATCCCATAGGTCGCGAGCCCGGCGGCAATCACGTAATATACGGAAATCGGCAGCATCTGTTCGGGAAAGGTGATCCCCAGATCAATCAGCAGGCCCGTGACACCGGGCCCGATTGCCGATCCGAAGACCATCAGCGCGGCGGCCACCGATTTGATCGACCCGATGTAGCGGGTGCCGTAATATTCGGCCCAGAAAGTCGAGGTGGCGGTGCTCTGCATCCCCTGCCCCAACCCGAATATGACCAAGCCGACCCCGGCCATGAAAATCGTATCGGCATAGGCCAGCACCGCGAAAGACGCCGCGAAGGGCAACATCTGGAACGGAACGATGCGGCTGACCCCGAAGCGGTCGATGGCCCAGCCAGAGACAAAGGTGGTTGCAACCGAGGACAGCGTATAGATCGGCATCAGGGCGACGAAGGCGACCAGTTCCCACCCCTTGACCTCGACCAGATGGACCTGCTGAAAAAACAATGCCGTACCCCAGGCCGATGGTCCGACGATCATCGGGATCATCAGAAAGAACAGGCCCGAGCGCAGCATCTGCGCCCGTGTCCAGTGGGTTCCGTTCATGCCGGCAATCTGTGCTTCATCCGCCATCGACTGTGGCGTGCGTTCCTGGCGCAGCAACAGCATGATGACAGGAATTGTCAGGATTATCAGCGCCGCCGCCAAGATCCACAGGCTGCGCCACTGCGCCACGGCGAAGAGCCCGACAAAGACAACCGGCAAGACGGCCTGCCCCGCGGCAAAGCCCATGGACGCAAGCGAAAGCGCCTTGCCGCGCGTCGCCTCGAACCAGCGGACCATCGCCACAGCACCCAGTTGCGACATCATCCCCTGCCCGGTCAAACGCAGGGCGAATATGAGAAAGACCAGCAGAATCCAGGATGTATTCACGGCCATCAGGACACAGGCCAGGGCCAATCCCAGCATCACGCACAATGCAAGCACTCGCACCCGAAACCGGTCTGTCAGGACACCGGCCCAGACCATGGTAATGGCGGACAGCGTCGTGCCGATGGTATATATCCCGCCCCACTGCCCATCGCTGAGGCCGAAGTCGGCCTTTATCTCGCCGGCGAAGAGCGAGATGAAATAGGTCTGGCCGTAGGATGAGGTGAAGGTCAGCAGGAAACCTGCCAGCAGGAAGAGCCAGTTGAGACGCAGGAATTGAAGATAGTTCATGCCCCTTCATCCACGGGGCATGAGAAAATGAAAAGCCCTAAAACGCGTCAGAGCACGTAGCGGCTGAGGTCGGCTGATCGGGTCAATGCGCCCAGGTTCTTCTCGACGAAATCGGCGTTCACCTCGATCTCTTCGCCGCCCCGGTCCGGCGCGGTAAAGGACAGTTCCTCGAACACCCGTTCCATCACCGTATAGAGCCGCCGCGCGCCGATGTTCTCCACCGACTGGTTCACATCCGCGGCGATCTTGGCCAGCGCGGCGATGCCTTCGGCGGTGAAGCTGACCTTGACCTCTTCGGTGCCCATCAGCGCGGTGTATTGCAGCGTCAGCGCGTTATCGGTTTCGGTCAGGATGCGCACGAAATCCTCTTCGGTCAGGGCGCGCAGTTCGACGCGGATCGGCAGGCGGCCCTGCAGTTCCGGCAGCAGGTCCGATGGTTTTGCGATGTGAAATGCGCCAGAGGCAATGAACAGGATATGGTCGGTTTTCACCGGCCCGTATTTCGTGCTGACCGTGGTCCCCTCGATCAATGGCAACAGATCGCGCTGGACGCCTTCGCGGCTGACATCGCCGCCGCGCGCGTCCGAACGGGCGCAGACCTTGTCGATCTCGTCCAGAAAGACGATGCCGTTCTGCTCAACCGCTTCAATCGCGTTGCGGGTGACGGCCTCATCGTCCAGCAGCTTGTCGGCCTCTTCGCCGATCAGGATGTCATAGCTTTGGGAAACGGTCAGACGCTTCTTGGTCCTGCGCCCGCCCATTGCCTTGCCGAACAGGTCGCCGATGTTCATCATCCCGGCACCCCCGCCTGGCTGGCCGGGGATATCCATCATCTGGAACGGGTTGGTGGTATCTGTGACCTCAAGGTCGATGATCGTATCGTCCAGCTCTCCGGCTTTCAGTTTCTTGCGAAACATCTCGCGGGTGCCGTCACGGGCATCTGTCCCTGCGATGGCGTCGATCACGCGATCCTCTGCCGCTTGATGCGCAGCGGTCTTGACGTCTTCGCGCATGTGTTCGCGGGTCATCGCGATGGAGGAATCCAACAGGTCGCGGATGATCTGTTCCACGTCCCGGCCGACATAGCCAACTTCGGTAAACTTTGTTGCTTCGACCTTGAGGAAGGGGGCGCGCGCCAGTTTTGCCAGACGGCGGCTGATTTCCGTCTTGCCGACGCCGGTGGGGCCGATCATCAGGATGTTCTTCGGATAGACCTCGTCGCGCAGATCATCGGCCAGCTGCTTGCGCCGCCAGCGGTTGCGCAGCGCCACGGCGACGGCACGTTTGGCGTCGTTCTGCCCGATGATGAAGCGGTCGAGCTCGGAAACGATCTCGCGGGGAGTAAGGTCGGTCATTTTGGCTCCGTGACTGTGTTACGTTGACATAAGTGTTCGGCCCGGTATTGAAAACCTCGGAGAGTGGATGATTTTTCAGCAGTGACGGCAAAGGCGATGGGTATTCCGACAAAACCGGCCCGTCCGGCCACGATTGACCGACGCCACCTGCTTGTCACCGGTGCGGCGGCGGCGCTTTCCGGCTGCGCCACCAGCCCCCGCATCCCCTATACGGCGGAAAATGCGGCATCGGCGCAGGTGCCGGGATTTCAGCGCATCCGCATCAGCGCCGATGCCCGCCCCGAGGAGATTGCCGCGTTCTTTCAGCCCCTGCCCCGGTCCACCGGCCGGCCCCAGTGGCTGGCCCTGTCGGGTGGCGGTTCGGGCGGTGCCTTTGGCGCGGCCTATCTGCTGGGATGGGAAACCAACGGAACCCGGCCCCGCTTCGATCTTGTCACCGGCGTCTCCGCGGGGTCGCTGATCGCGCCTTATGCGTTTCTCGGCACGCAGGGCGACGCGGGGTTGAAGCGGATATTCACCGTCGAGAGCCTGGAAAGCCTGGCCGGTCCGCGCAACCCGCTGCGCGCTGTCATGGGCCAAAGCATCTATCCGCAGGGCGCGCTGGCGCAGATCGTCGCCACCTATGTGGACATGCCACTGCTGGACCGGATCGCGGCCCGGCACCGGACTGGCGCACGTCTGCTTATCCAGACGACATCGCTGGACAGCGAAAGGGGCTATATCTGGGATCTTGGTCGCATCGCCGCTTCGGACAACCCGGATCGGCTGGCGCTTTTCCGGCAGGTTCTGACCGCCTCGGCAAGCATCCCTGCGGTCTTTTCGGCGCAGCGGATCGTCGTTGAATCCGGCGGGTACCGGTTCGAGGAGCTGCACGCCGACGGCGCGGTGACCAGCGAGATCCTGACCGTACCGACCACCGTGCTGCAATCGGGTCTGGATCTGTTGCCGCACTGGAAACCGGCGATCTACATCATCTTCAACGAAACGCTCGACCCCCGGTTCAAGGTGGCGCGGGACCGGGGCGTGGACCTGGGCGCGCGGGCCCTGTCGATCCTCAGCCGCAACGCGGCGGTGGGGGATCTGACGGAAACCCTGCAATTCGCGCGGCGGCGGGGCCTGCCGCTGAAGGTCACGAGCATCGACCGCGATCTGGGGTACAACCCGCGCCGTCCGTTTGGCCCGGGATATATCTCAAGGGCGCGGGCGCTGGGCACCGCGCGGGGCGAATCGGCGTCATGGGACAGGACGCTGCACGGCTGAGGTGTCAGCCGCCGATCGCCTCGACGGTAAGGTTGCCGTTGGTATAAACGCAGATGTCAGAAGCGATGGCCATGGCATCGCGGGCGATCTGCTCCGCATCGCGGTCGCTATCGTAAAGGCCGCGCGCCGCGGCGAGCGCATAGTTGCCGCCGGACCCGATGGCGGCAATGCTGTGCTCCGGCTCCAGCACATCACCGGCGCCGGTGATGACCAGCAGATCATTGCCATCGGTGACGATCAGCATCGCCTCCAGCTTTTGCAGATATTTGTCGGTGCGCCAGTCCTTGGCCAGTTCGACACTGGCGCGCTGAAGCTGACCCGGCGTCGCCTCAAGCTTGGCCTCAAGCCGTTCCAGCAGCGTAAAGGCATCGGCGGTGGAGCCTGCAAAGCCCGCAACCACGTCAAATCCGCCGGGGGACAACCTGCGCACCTTGCGCGCGGTGCCTTTGATCACGGTCTGGCCCAGGCTGACCTGCCCGTCACCGGCCACGACGACCTTGCCGTCCTTCTTGACGCCAATGATCGTGGTTCCATGCCATCCGGGGAATGAATCTTCTGCCATTTTCCATGTCCTGCTCATTGCTTGTGATCTATATGGCCCCCATGAAACGGGCAGACAAGGGGCGTCATCCCTTGTGACCTGACCACCCCCCGATTAGAAATCCGGGATGGCCGACGAGAAAATCCTGCGCATCTGTCTTGAGGAACCCCTGCGCTGCAGCGCAGAGGCGGGGCAGCATAATTTCATCAACCTCGTCGCTCAGGTGGCGGGAAAAGCCCGGTTCAGGGTCGAATTTTGTGATATTCCCGATCAGGCGCAGGCCCCGCATGTCTATTCGCTGACCCATATGGCAGCACCCCCGAATGATCTGGGTCTGGTTTTCAGGCGGGTCTATCAATATCCCTTCTGGCAGATAGAGGCGACGGCGGAACGCTGGGACTGGGATGTGGCCCGCGCATCGTTTGACCCCGATATCGTGGCGCCGGATGCCGCCCGGTTCTATCGTTTTTGGCAGAAGCGGTTGTTCGGACAGGCCGCGCAGGACAGCAACCGTTCGGGATATGTCTATGTGCCGCTTCAGGGGCGGCTGGACAGCAAGCGATCCTTCCAATCCTGTTCGCCGCTGGAGATGGTCGAGCATTGCCTGCATCATGACAGCCAGAGATCTGTCGTGGCGACCCTACATCCGAAGGAGGATTATTCGGCGGCGGAGCTCAAGAAGCTGGACGCCCTGGCGCGGAAACATGCGCGTTTGACAGTTGAAACCGGGCAGATGGAAAAACATTTGCGGGATTGCGACTATGTCGTCACCCAGAATTCAAGTGCCGCCTATTTCGGATATTTTTTCCGCAAGCCCGCGCTTCTGTTCGCTAAAATAGATTTCCACCACATCGCTGTTCAGGCACAGATGGATCGGTTGGATGCCTGTTTCCAGCGCGTTGTCACCCATGAGCCGACCTATGACAAATACGTCTGGTGGTTCTGGCAAGATCAATCCATCAACGCGGGTCTGCCGGATGCGGCGGACAGGATCGAAGCGCGGTTCAGGCGGTTCGGCTGGCCGATGCAATAAGGGCGCCCCGCAGGACGCCCTTTTCAAAAGTCATTGTCGGCAACGGATCAGATCGATTCCTCAATCCAGCTTTGCAGCGCTGCTTTCGGTTTGGCGCCGGCCATGTTTGATACCACTTCACCGTCCTTGAAGATGAACAGGGCGGGGATACCGCGCACGCCCATCTGAGCGGGTGAATTGGGGTTTGAATCAACATCGACCTTCACGATCTTGACCTTGCCATCCATCTCTGCCGACAGCTCTTCAAGGGCGGGACCGATCTGTTTACATGGGCCGCACCATTCGGCCCAGAAATCCACCACGACGGGGATGGGGGAATTTTTCACTTCGGCGTCGAACGTATCGTCTGTGACTGCGACGGTTGCCATGCTGCTCTCCTGACAGGAATTCGTTTGAGACATGAACCTATGAACGCGGACCCAGCCCGTCAAGATATGGCGAGCGGTCAATCGCGGATGTCACGATATTGTTGGGCAGCCGCATCAGCTTTCGCGTGGCGGTCCACAAGACGGCGGTTTCGATCTCATGCCCGGGATAAACCGCAGCCAGCATCCCGACATAGGCCCCCATCTGTCGGAGGATGCCTTCGGGACAATCCTCCGCCGTCTTCGGCACGATACGATTGGTCTTGTAATCAACTATCAGCGCCTCGCCCGGCGTCAGGATCAGCCGGTCGATGATGCCATTGAACCGCGCGTCACCGATGGGTGCTGTCAGCTGAACCTCGGCCAGGGTGCCCGGCGCGAATATCGGCGCCAGCGCATCGTCATTCAAAACGGCAAGCGCCTCGGTCAGGGCGGCGTCGCGGATCAATGGGTCGTGGCCGTCACCCAGCTGCGCCGCGACAGCTGCCCGGCTGTCCACCGGCAGATCCGCAAGTCTTTCCAACATGCTGTGCACCAGCACGCCATATGCTTTGGCCGCGTCACTCTCTGCGCCGCCTTCACCCGGCAGGGCCTTTGCGCCGCCCATATCGGAAGGGGACCAGACCATCGCAGGGTGTTCAAAGATGTCGATGCCCCGCAGCAGGGCGGGATGGGCCACCGGCGTGCTTTTCCCGGCCTCCGGCAATGACACGGCTTCCGACCCGTCCCAGTCACCCTCTTCAAAGCGCAGGGTACCATCTTCACCAGCGGGAACGGCATTGATGTGCGACAGGGCCGAGGCGACAATCTGATACCAGCTTGACCCGTCCTTGGGCAGATCACCCGCCGCGGCAACCATCAGCCACTTTTCCGCACGGGTCATCGCCACGTAAAGCAATCTCAGCCGTTCATCGAACTGGGCGCCTTTCATCGCGTCGATGGCGGTGCTGACGGTCTGGGGCATATCGCCTGCCGTCGGTTTCCAGACCGGCACACCGTCAAGCAGGATGATCTCGTCCCGGATCGTGATGTTGCGTTGACCGGTATCCGGCAGGATCACGATGGGCGCTTCCAGCCCCTTGGAGCCATGGACGGTCATCACCCGGATCTGATTTGATGCGGAATCGATCTGCCGCTTGATTTCCAGATCATCGGTTTGCATCCATTCGATGAAACCGGTCAGGCTGGGGATCTCGTTCCGCTCATAGGCAAGCGCCTGGGTCAGCATGGCGTTGATGCCATCCTCGGCCTCCGGCCCCAATCTCGACAGCAGCAGTTTGCGGCCCCCGTGACGGGTCAGTATCCGCTCGATCAGGTCATAAGGCCTCAGGAAATCGACCTGTGCCCGCAAGTCCTGCAACACCATGATCGTGTCAGCATGGTCTTGCGTCCTTTTGCGCAGCGCCTGCCAAAGGCTCGGATCACCTCGCCGATGGGCCAGGTCGAACAGCGCCTGTTCGGACCAGCCAAAGATCGGCGACTTCAGCGCAGTGGCCAGCGACAGGTCGTCGTCCGGCGTCGCAAGAAAGGACAGCAACGCACCAAGGTCCTTGACCGCCAGTTCGGCCCCCACTTTCAGCCGATCCGCCCCTGCAATCGCCAGCCCGGCCGCCTTGCAGGCGCGGATGATCTCGGAAAACAGGGCTGAGCGGCGCTGCACAAGGATCAGGAAGTCGCCCGGCTGGATGCGCCGCCGGAAATATCGGCCATCCCTGTCGTCCGGGATGAAATGTTCGTCCCGCGTCAGCTCCAGAATGCGCGCCGCGATCTTTTCGGCCAATACGACGGTGTGGTGTCGCGCGCTGCGCCGGTCGATGGGGTCGGTCCATTGCCGCTCTTCATCCGCCTCTGCCTTTTCCACCACGGGCCACAGATCGACACGGCCGGGCAGGGCGTGTTTGAACGCCAGATGTTCTGTCGGATTGTCGAAGCCGAAGGCCTGCCGTGGATCAAAAGCAGTGTCTACAAGGCGCAAAATGGCACTGGACGACCGGAACGAATAATCCAGGCTACGATGCTGGAACACCTTTCCCGCCGCTGTGAAAGCCCCCTCGAAACTGGATCCCTTTCGGTCAAACTCCCGAGGGTCGGCCCCCTGGAACGAATAGATCGACTGTTTCTTGTCCCCGACCACAAACAGCGTGCGGTCAACATCAGGCCGCGCGCCGTCACCGCTGTTGAATTCATCGGCCAGCTTTTCGATCACATCCCACTGCCGGGGCGATGTGTCCTGTGCTTCGTCCACCAGGATATGATCAATGCCGCCGTCAATCCGGTACAGCACCCAGGCGGCGACCGCCGGGTCATTCAGCAGGGCGCGGGCCTTGTCGATCAGATCGTCAAAATCCAGCCAGCCCCGCAATTGCTTGGCGTTTTCATAGCGCGCAAGAAAGACCTCGGCAAAGCGGTGCAGAACAGAGGAACGTTCGGCAAGCTCCAGCGCCAGACGGGCGGGCCGCGCCGCCTCAACCCGCAGCATCAAGGCCTCTAACGCAGGCATTTGTGCCGCTATCTGCCCCTGGGTCGCCTTTGTGGGGAAGCTGCCGATCTTTGCCGAGAAAGGCGATTGCGCGCCCCCTTTGGTCAACAGCACATTTTCCAGAGCGGGCAGCGCTGCCAGATCGAAAGTCTCGATCTGCTGCAATGCTTCGCCGGCTTTTGTGTCATTCCCGCCTTTGGCCAACAGATACGGCAGGATATCGGCGATCAGCATCTCTTCTCCGCCCAGAAAAACCGACGCCTCAATCCGCGCCCAGGTCAGATCCGATGGCTGATCCAGCAGCGACAGCAGATCCTCCCGGCTGACGTCACCCTGAAATTGCTCTCTCATGCCCACGATCCGCCGGGTGAGCCCCGCGAAATCCTCGCCGGTGTAGAACCGGGCGACCTGGGCGATATGCTCCGCCGCCGCGTCTGATGCCATCTGGTCGACAATCTCTGCCCGCAGCAGGTCGGCGGCGCGGTCCTCGACCTCCTTGAATTGCGGGCTTACCCCCGCTTCCAGCGGAAAACGCCGCAACAGAGACGCGCAGAAGGAATGGATGGTCTGGATCTTCAGCCCGCCCGGGGTTTCGATGGCCAGCGCGAAAAGGGTCCGGGCCTTGCGCAGGTCTTCCGGTGACAATTGCACCTCGATACCGAGCTTTGCCATCGCACCGCGCAGATCATCGTCCTTGAGCATTGCCCATTCGCCCAGCCGCCGGAACAGGCGGTTCTGCATCTCGGATGCGGCCGCCTTGGTGTAGGTCAGGCAGAGGATCTGATCGGGTTGCACCCCGTCCAGCAGCAGCCGGGCCACCCTGTCGGTCAGAACACGGGTCTTGCCGGAGCCGGCATTGGCCGCCAGCCAGGTAGAGGCATCCGGGCGCGCCGCATCAATCTGCGCGCGGGTGGCGTCATCGAAAATCATGTCAGATCCTCGGGTGTCGGGTCGCATGTGCCATCCCATTCACCAAAACGGGCAAGCTGGTCGTAATCCCCCGCAGCATCTTCGGTCTTGACCAGCCGTCTTGCGGTAAAGCCCTGATCAGGGACGAAATAATGCCCTATAAGCTCTCTCAACCCGGCCATTACCGTTTCCGGCGGCTCCTCTGCAAGGGGGGCGGGCACCTCCACCGGTTTACCGCCAAGGCCGATAAAGGCCGCGTGGGCGACATGGGCGACGCCAACCTCGGCAAATCCGCCCTCCTCGACCATCGCCGCTTCGATCAGCAATTGCTTGTCGAACAGCGCCTGCTCTTTCTTGCTGGGGGGCGTGCCGGTCTTGTAATCGTAGATCAGCGCGTCGCCTTCATCTGTCTTGTCGATCCGGTCCGCATAGCCCGTGAGGGTAAAGCCCAGATCCTCGAAAACATGCGTGCCTTTCGCGGCCTTTTCGAAACTGACCGGGCTGGAATAGCTTTGGCGGATCTTTTCCTGCGCGATGAACCAGTCGGCGACCCGTTCGATCCGAGCCAGCCACATCGCCCGGGCGGCGGGCCAGGGTGCTGCCTCTTTCAGTACCGCGCGGGCCGTTTCCATCAACACCTGTTTCGTGAGGCATGTCTCGTCTTCGCAAACGCGTTTGACGAATTTCTCCATGATCTCGTGCAGAACAATGCCGCGCACCGGTGCATCCGGCGATTGAACCAGCGGGTTGATCGGGCGCAGGCGCAACGTGTGTTTGGCATAGATCGCGTAGGGGTCGCGGATCAGCCGTTTGATTTCAGTAACCGAAAGCGCCCGTGGCCGTGCGGCAATCGGTGGCCGGGGCGAGGGGCGTATGGCGGGTGGAACCCGCGCGATCGCCTCAAGCGCGCTGACCTGGTCCAGCCACGCATTCCCGCGCGCCTGCATCTCTGCCCAGGCCTGCGGGCCGTTCTGATCCGGCAGGCCGCACAACAGGTTTTCCAGCCTGTTCAGCCAGCGCGACGGAACGGTTTCCGCCTCGTCCGACCGAATGGAGCGGCTCAGCCAGACCTCCGGCGCGGCGATGGCCTGTTGATAGTCATGGGCCGACAGCCCGATGCGCCGTTCCGGCAAAAGCAATCCCGCCCTGAGCCGCATCTGACGGTTCAGCCAGGGATCGGGGGGCGGTGATTCAGGCCAGCTGCCGTCGTTCAGACCACCAAGGATCACCAGATCGGCACCCTGTACCCGCGCTTCCAACGTACCCCAGATCATCACATTCGGATGCGGGCCGTCCTGATCCCGCACTTCCTGCTCTGACAGCAGGGCAGCGATCAGATCGGCATAATCCCGGGCAGAAAGCGCACCGCCATGGCTGGCTTCGGTTGAAAGCGCCTCCATCATCTCGCGCGCGGCGCGGCCTGCGGTCTTCTTCCACAGTTGCGAGGTGTCGTCTGTCGATCTGCCCGCGGCGATCCGTTCGGACAGCGCCAGATGCGCCCTTGTCCAGGTGTCCAGTTGTTGATCATCCGCCGTTTCGTGATGGCAAAAAGTCTCACTGACCCAATTTGCCCAATCCAGAAAATCATCCGGCGCGTTCAGATGATCCGCAATCTTGCGGGCAATCCGCGTCAGTCCTGCGGGATCGGGATAGGGCAGGCCGTCGCGCCTGACCCGCATCTCGAAGCGCTGCGTGTGCAACTGATGGGTATTCCTGTCCGCCGCGCTGTGGGTCAACGGGTGTTTCAGCAGGGTCAGCAAAGCTTCGGCATCGAGGGGCCGCACGAAAAGGTCTGCGACATGCCGCAGGAAACGCCCTGGCGGCGACAGTTGCAAGGGCGTGCCCGCACTGTCATCGGGCAGGATGTTCCACCGGTCCAGCGCCGATGTCACCTGACGGGTGAGCATCCGGTCGGGTGTGATCAGGGCCGCTGTCTTGCCCTCTTCCACGGCGGTGCGCAGGCGGGCTGCGATGGCCTGGGCCTCGATCCTTGGGGTTGGTGCCTCGACCAGCGTGAGGTTTCCGGTTGGCGCAAGGAGATCCCCCAGCGCCGGACCCTCGCTCAGCCAGGCATGGGTTACCGGGGCAGGGCGCAGGGACAGCGAGACCAGCGCGTTGCGCGCAGAACCGGGTGCGGATGTGCCGCACCAGTTGCGGATCGCGCTGCTGGGCATGTCCAGAGCCCGCATCAACGCCCGGAAGCGGTATTGCGGGTGATCTTCGGCAATGACCTCCTGATCGAGATCCTGCCAGACCGCCGTCGGCATTTCAAAATCGAACCCCGGCAGGACAACGGCGCCCAGCGGCAATTGTGCGACAGCCTGCATCAACAGCGATGTGGTGCCGCGAGACCCGGTTGAACCGGCTAGGATCACGGGATGCTGCGGCGGTGCATCCTGCCAGTTTTTGACAAGAGCGGTGACAACCATGCGTTGCCTTGCTTCAGCATCGGGGGTGCTGTCCGTCTGGTCAAGGTAGCCCTGCGCGAGGCTGAAAAACTGCTGCGCCCGTGCCCAGTGACCGGATTGGTCGCTGACGTCGAGTTCGGCGATGCTGGAGGCCGAAACGCCTTCGCCCTGCATCTCATCCATCAGGCTCGCGAGGCTGTCAGCCAAATCGTAAAGGGCGCTGCGCGGTGCCAGTTCGGGATCGGATTCGAGCAATTTCGACACCAGCCTGGTCAGTTCCAGCCGCTTGCGCAGCGGAGAGATTGCCCGGGCAATGGTCTGGTTCTGCAACAGGTGATCCAGATTGGTCACCAGGGACACCCGTGGCATGAACCCCGGCGGTCCGGCGTCAAACAACTGCCGCAGACGGTGGCGCATGCGCTGGCTGTTGACGATCAGCTCGACCCTGGCGATGGACTCGGGTGGCTGGCCTTTCAGTCTTTCCCGGATGCCCTGGATCAACCCGGCCGGGAATTCAACGCCGGGTGCCAGCCCGAAGACCCGCGGTTTATCTGTCGGCTCAAACATTGGAGCCGGCCAGCATCTCTTCGGCCTGGGCGATGCCAGCGGGGTGCCCCACGTCGCACCAGAACCCTGGATAGGACAGGCCGAACAACCGCTTGCGGTCCAACATCATGTTCCACAAGAGGTTGAGGGAAAACGCATTTTCCGGAATGTCGTGCAGCAGCTCGGTCTTGATGATCTGAACGCCACCGTAAAGCACGCCCGGCCCCCGGATCAGCCTGCCGTCTGGCCCAAGCGTGAAATCCCCGGTGCCGTTATAGCCCGTGGCGCGGGCCAGCTGGATGCAGATCAGTAAGGCATCCATCCTGTCCGGCTCCCATGCCCTTTGCAGCAGGTCGATGGGGTTGGGCCCCGACCAGATCGCATCGGTGTTCATCGTCACCACGGTATCACCGCCCAAAACACCCAGCGCATTGCGCAAGCCGCCCCCGGTATCCAGGATATCGGGCCGCTCGACCAAAGTGACCACGCCGGTGCCTGCAAGGTGATGTTCAAGCTGCTCTGCCCTGTAATGCAGGTTCGCCACGATGGGTGTGCAATCCGCCTCCTGGGCAAGGTCCAGGGCGTGATCCACAAGCGGCTTTCCCGCAACCTCGATCAATGGCTTTGGCCGGTCATCGGTCAGCGGCTTCATCCGGGTGCCGAACCCGGCGGCAAACAACATCAGGGGCAGGGGGCTCATGTGGTTTTCAACTGCTCCAGGAAGGCTGGCGTCGGTTCCGGAATTGCGTCAAGCGCACGGGCCAAAGGCACAAGGTCAGGATGGGCGAGGTTGCGTTTCACATAGTTCCAGACCCGTGGAACAAGATCAACATAAGATGGTTTGCCGTCCCGCTTCGCGAGGCGGGCAAAGATGCCCAGAATGCGCAGATTGCGCTGCACGCCCAGAACGGCGTAGCTCCGCCTGAAATCAATCGGGTCGACGGGTGATTTCGACAGGTAATACTCCTGCATCTCCGCCTCGATCTCGGCCGTCACATCGCGGCGGGCGTCCTGCAGGATGGAAACCAGGTCATAGGCCCGGTGTCCGGCAAGGGCATCCTGAAAGTCGAGGATACCAACCCGCGCCACATCTGCCCTGCCAGGCAGCCAAAGCAGGTTCTGCGCGTGATAGTCGCGCAGGATCGTGACCCTGGGCGCGGCTGCGATCTGATCTGCAAAGGGATGGAATGCGGTTAGGAATGCCGTCCGGATCTCTGCCCCGGCCTCCGGCAGGTACCAGTCGAACAGCGGCGCCGTCATTTCGGTCAGCCAGGCGGCATCGCAATCCGGCAGCGGCAGAGGATCGGCCCGGTGCAGGGCAATCAGCACGTCCACGGAAGCCTTGTAGAGCGGCTGTTGCAGCGACGGATCATCCTGCATCAGCGTTGCAAAAAGCGCGTCACCCAGGTCTTCCAGCAGCAGAAAGCCTGCTGTTTCATCAGCAGCCATGACCGCAGGCGCGCTCAGCCCGCATTGGCGCAGATAGGCGGCGAGGTGGATGAAAGGGCGGACGTCTTCCCCGGTGTCGGGCGGGGCATCCATCAGGATCGCCGTGGTCCCGTCGGGCCGCGTCAGGCGGTCGTATGCACGGTTGGAAGCGTCCCCGGCGATGCGGATGCGGCGCGCCGGGTTCCAGCCGTTTTCCGACAGGAAACGCGCGGCCTTGTCCCTGCGCGCTACCATGCTGTCACGGTTTCGGTCCAGCGGGGATCCTGCCATGTGGCGCGCACCGACCGCGCATCTGGTGATTGTCCCGGTTTGAAGCCAAGTGACAGCGCCGATGGTGGGGTCAGCGCGCCCAGCCGGTCGGGCCATTCGACCAGACAGATTGCCGTTGCAAAGGCGTCGATCAGGCCCAGTTCCTCGACCTCCTGTACAGAGGTCAGCCGATACAAATCCGCGTGCCAGATCTCGGCCTCCGCCGTCTCATAGGTCTGGACCAGGGTGAAGGTTGGTGACGGGATATCTTCGGGCTCAGCCAGAAGCGATTGAATAAGCGACCTTGCAAAGTGAGTCTTGCCCGCCCCCACGTCGCCGGACAGCAGGATCACGTCACCAGACCCCAGATGCCGGGCAAGCCGCGCGGCATAGATGCCTGTCTGTTCTGCATCTGAAAAACAAAGGCTACGGGTCAGCTTGGTCATGGCCCATGCATACCCGTGGCGCAGAAGGCTGCAAGGCAAAATACGCCTTTAATGGGCGGCGGCGGTGACCTCCTCAAGGGTCTTGAAGCAGATCAGGGTGGCGCCCGATGCGATGGTCTCGGCAACGCAGGTCATCCGCTGCCCGTTGTTCAGGGTGATCCTTGTCGTCAGCGACTGCCGGTTGGTGTAGCCGCAGGAAATTTTCATGAAATCCTGCCACGGCACCTCGGCCTTTGCCTTGCTGCGCCAGATATCGAGACAATCAGATACCGTGATGTCGGCAAATGCAGCGTCAGGATCTTGTTGCCACAGTTCCCTGTAGGCCGAATTGCAGAATGTCAGCACGCCGGACGGTGAAAATACGACGAGACAGTCCTCGACCTTGTCCAGCAGGTATTGGCTCAGCTCAAGCTCGGCGCGAAAGTTGCGGGTCAGGCTGACTTCCGCGCTGATGTCCTCGAACAGGAAAACAGTTGCACCTTCGGGGTGCGGGCGGCCCTGGACGGAATAGGTGCGGCCATCTTCCAGCGACCATGTCTCCCGGTAGCGTCCGTCTGCTGCGGCGCTGGCCAGGCTGGCTATCTGCTGACGCCAGCTTCCGTAATTCTTCGGCTCCGGCATGCGCCTGTTCTCGCGAAGCTGGTCGAAGAAGGACAGCATGTTGGGCTTCCCACTCAGAAACTCGGCCGGAACCCCCGAGAGTTCCAGCAAGGCCGGGTTGAAAAGGACAAGCTGGTCATCGCGGTTGAAGACCGCCAGCCCGATCCGCAGATGCGCAAATGTCTTGGTAAGGGTCTGGACGAATGTGCGCAGGGATTCTTCCGCTTTTACCAGCCCGCTGATGCAGGTTGCGTGATGGATCGTCACCCCGTCCACCTCGCGGCGGGTGATTTCGAACCACTCGGAATCGCCGCCGCTTCTGGATGTCAGCAAGGTCCTTCCGTTCAGGGAGGTTGTTGCCTTTTCAAACAGGCATTCATCGGGTTGCGGCCGGCGTCCGTGGATTTGTTCGAACAGGATCAGGTATCGGTTGTTGCACCAGATGACCGCGCCGTCGCGGTCGGTTTGCCAGATGGGGTGTGGAGAGGCGTCACAGGCGCGTTGGGTTGCGCCGACGCTGCCGCGACGCTGGTGATTCAGGCATGTTACCCAGCAAAGCGATCCCCACCAGGAAATCTCGATCTTTTGCGGGTCATTGGCGGTTCTGGCCTGAAGTGTGAGCGAGCCGTGTTCACCGGGGCCGGGGAAGGTCGGAAAATCGGGAAAACTGTCTTTCAGCTCTTCCCTGAGATCATCCCACAAATGCGCACCGGGCAAGAGCGAGAACCGCCGCATTGCGGGTGTCGTGGCATGATGCAGGACACCATCGTCGAAAAGCAGCGCCAGAGGTTCGGCATCTGTTGTTTCGCCCTGAACCGAGGGTTCCGGCCGCCGCAACAGATATGTCACAGCAGACGATGCGGCAGCGATGGCGATAAGCAGCACAAGAAGGATTTCAGCTGGGGTCAACAACGCGGGATCCTGGCGGTTCAAAGATACGAAAAACGACCCTTGACCGAAATGTTTAACACCGCGTTAATAACTGCCATTTCCCTTCATCTGAGGGGCAAACTGTGCGTTCTACGCAGTAATGCGTTGATTTGCGCCAAGCGGGCCGGTTGAGGCCTTTGTCTGCGGCTCCAGCAATTCGCGCGGCCAGATGACTTCCACAACGGCACCGCTTTGCGGATGTTCCGATCCATTTGCAAAACGCAGCTGCGCGCCTGACCTTTCCAGCAACGTCTTTGCGATGAAAAGCCCAAGCCCCATGCCTTCGTATTCGGGTCTCGCGCCCATGATCTGACTGACCTTGCGCTGCCGGACAAAGGGGTCGCCGATCCGACCAATCACGTCAGCGGGGAATCCCGGCCCGTCGTCGATGATCCGGACCGAGATGGTCTGATCGCTCCAATCCGTTTCAATCCAGACCGTGTTGCGGGCAAAATCCACCCCGTTCTGGATCAGGTTGCGCAGGCCGTGAATGATCTCGGGTTTGCGCAGGATCGCGGGCTGGTCCTTTGCCCCTGAATGACGGGGTGCGTGTTGGCGTTCGACGCTGATGCCCCTGCCAATATGCGGCTCTGCGGCTTCGGCCACGACAGCCTCGAAGGGGGCCTGTCGCAGATGCAGATCGTCCTTTCCGGCGCGACCCATGTCGCGCAGGATGTCCCGACAGCGATCCGCCTGATCACGGATCAGCGCCGCATCTTCTGCAAGTTCCGGCTGATCCCTCAGGTCGTTCAGCAATTCCGCACTGGCCAGCTTTATCGTCGCCAGCGGCGTCCCCAGTTCATGCGCCGCAGCAGCGACCACGCCGCCAAGGTCGGTCAGTTTCTGTTCGCGGGCCAGGGCCATCTGGGTGGCGGCCAGCGCATCGCCCATCGAATGCACCTCTGTCGTGACGCGGCGCGAATAGGCGCTGGTGAATATGATCGCGATGACCAGCGCGGTCCATTGGCCAAAGTTGAACAAGGCAGGGATCCGCAGGATTTCACCCTCACTGTTCACAAGCGGCACATGGCTGAGCGCAAGGACGGAGACAAGGACGATGGCCGTGGTACAGAGCAAAACGGTGGAGCGCAGGCTGAGCGTGGTGGCAGAGATGGTCACGGGGCCCAGCAGCAGCAGCGCAAAGGGGTTGTTCAGCCCGCCCGTCAGGTACAGCAGGAAGGCGATCTGCAGCAGATCGAACATGATCATGCCCAGGTTTTCCCGTTCGCTGAGGCGCTTGTTCTCGGGAAATATGAAGGTCGCGATCAGGTTGCCGATGATTGATACGCCAACCGCGAAATAGCACAGGCTCAGCGCCAGTTGCAGGCCGAACATGGCCTGCGCCACCGTGATCGCCACCAGCTGGCCGATAATGGCGACCCACCGCAGGAGGATCATGGTGCGCAGACGTATCCAGTTTGCACGCGTGCGCCCGGACAATGGGAGGATGTTGGCCTGCGTCATCAGCGCACCTTTTGTTCATTCGGTGTTGCATGTCAGAAGCTGTAGCGTAGGTCTGCACCCGATACTGATCAAGGTGCCCAATTGGCGCAGGAGAACAAGATGAACCGGATAATCGCCCTTTCCGCATTGGCCGTTGCAGCGGTGTTTCTTGGCGCGACGCTATGGGTCGCGACGCGGGTGTCCGATGACGATCAGTTCTCCCAATGCCGCTCAGGAACCGTCGCGGGTGATCTGGGCGGACCGTTTGAACTGGTCAATGCACAGGGTGAAACGGTGACCGACGCGGATGTGATAACGCAGCCCACGCTGATCTATTTCGGCTATACCTTCTGCCCGGACGTCTGCCCGCTGGATGTCGACAGGAATGCCCAGGCGGTGGAAATTCTGGAAGAACGCGGCAAGATGGTGACGCCGGTGTTCATCACGATCGACCCGGCACGCGACACGCCGGACGTCGTGGGTGAATTCGCGGAAGCGATGCATCCCCGGATGATCGGCCTGACCGGGTCGGATGCGCAGGTCAAGCAGGCAAGCCAGGCCTACCGCACCTATTACAAGGCCCATCCCCCCGAAGATGGCGAATACCTGGTGGATCATTCGACCTTCAGCTATTTTGTCATGCCCGGGATCGGTTTTGTCGATTACTTCCGCCGAGAATTGACCCCTGACGAACTGGCTGACAAGATGCAGTGTTTCGTGGACAATAGCTGAGAGTTTGACCCGGTTCGTACTTGGGTCATATTGAGCGGCATGGCAGAGGCAGGGCGGACTTCATGACTGAACCCCAACACGATATCGGCCCGGACAAGACATTGCTTCTTGTGGACGACGATGAACCGTTTCTGCGGCGGCTGGCCAAGGCGATGGAAAAACGCGGGTTCGAGGTTGAGACCGCGGACAGCGTGGCTGGCGGCTGTGCAATTGCCACGGCCAGACCGCCAGCCTATGCGGTGATCGACCTGCGGCTGGAGGACGGCAACGGGCTGGACGTGGTCGAAGTACTGCGCGAACGCCGGGAGGATGCGCGGGTTGTGGTGCTGACGGGATATGGCGCGATTGCCACAGCTGTCGCAGCGGTCAAGATCGGCGCGACCGACTATCTGTCAAAGCCGGCTGACGCCAATGACATCACCAACGCCTTGCTGGCCACGGGGGACGACATGCCCCCGCCGCCGGAAAATCCGATGAGCGCGGATCGCGTGCGCTGGGAGCATATCCAGCGGGTTTACGAGCTTTGCGATCGCAATGTCTCCGAGACGGCGCGGCGGCTGAACATGCACCGCCGGACATTGCAGAGAATCCTGGCCAAGCGGTCACCGCGCTGAATAGCGGGCTGTGACACAGCACTGCCAACTTATCTGAACGCAGTGATTTCACGCCTTAGGTCGCTGTTCGCGTCCGTGTGCGCCCGATGATCAACCGGGTGCGGGATGATCGATGGGCCCGGTGTCGCGGCGCAGCTTGTCGGCAGCGATGACCCGTGGAACGCCGCACCAAAAGATCAGCCTCAGCGAAACCGTTTCACCGCCTTCGCCAGGGGCCTGGGGCATACAATTTGGCAATGTTTCCTGTCCTACCGCTATGAAAAGTTAGTCCAGCCATAACTTAAGAGTCCTGTCAGCTCCGCAATGTTACATATATGTATGTACCCAAAGTGCATACAATATTACTGAATGTTTTGCGGTTGAATGCGGAAGTGGGCGTATTGAGGGGGATATGCCGCAGGCTGCGCGCAGCAGGAGACTTGGGCGTTCGCGGGGAAGCGCTTTGACCAATCAAAAAGCGCCGACAATCCGTGATCGCGTGACGTCTGCCGGGAGGTCAGGTTTTGCGCCGCGCGGTCCGGGCGCCGAGCCGGCGAAATACACTGAGAGCGGGAGGAGCTGTCCATGAAATCTGCATTGTTGATCCTCGACATGCAAAATGAACTCATCGACCCGAAAGGAAAGGTGGGGAAGAACGGGTTTGCCAAGATGGTGGCGGACCTCAAACTGGTGGAAAAAACCGCAGCGGTTGCGGATGCATTCCGTGCGCGGAACCTGCCGGTTGTGTTTGTGAACGTGGGCTTCGAAAAAGGCTACCTCGACGCGATCAGCAAGCAATCGAGACTGGCCCATCTGAAAGACATGGGGGCCATGATCATTGGTGAGTTCGGCACCGGTTTTCCCGATGCGCTTGCTCCGAATGCGGGCGATCTGGTGGTGACCAAGAGGGCCGTGAACCCGTTTCACAACACCAATCTGCTCAACTGGCTGCAGGCCAACAAGGTGGAACGGATCGTTCTTGCCGGTGTCTACACGCATATGGTTGTCGACAGCACCGCGCGGCATGGCGACGATTCAGGATTGTTCGTCACGGTTCTGGAAGATTGTTGTGCGTCGCCCGACATGGATCTGCATCGTATCGAATGCGAGAAAATTCTGCCGCTGTTCAGCACAGTGAGCCGGTCTGAAGAGTTCCTGAAGCTTTTATAACGGGCTGCCAGGAAGCGTAAAAAATCAAAAATATCATCACTAATGGGAGGAGAAACCATGACCACCAAGATATTTGCTGGTGCTGCAGCCTTTGCCGCGCTGAGCCTTGCCGCGACCCTGAGCCAGGCGGCCGAATACAACATCCGTGTCGGCAACTGGAACCCCAATTCAAACCATGCTGTTGTGAATGCTCTGAATGCCTGGGCAGAAAAGATCGAGACAGAGTCCGACGGCCGCATCGAAGTGTCCGTCGACAAGGCCATCATCGGCAAGCCCGCAGGCCAGTACGACCTGATCCGTCAGGGCGTGGTGCAGGCCGGCTGGGGTGCGCTGGCATGGACACCGGGGCGTTTCGATCTGAGCCAGGTGATCGAATTGCCGTTCCTTTCAGCCAGTGGTGAGGAAGGCAGCCGCAAGATCACCGAAATCTGGCAGGAGAATTTCGCCGACAAGGAATTCACAGATACCAAGCTGCTTGCCCTGCATGTGCATGCGCCCGGTGCACTGCACACCAAGGTCAAGGTGGCGTCGCTGGACGATCTGAAAGGCCAGAAGATCCGCACGCTGGGTTCTGGCGTCGAATGGGCCGAAGCGCTGGGGGCCACGGCTGTTGTGATGCCCGCAAGCAAGGCGCATGAGGCACTGGCGCGCGGCGTAGCCGACGGCATCCTGTTTCCGTTCGATGCCATTCAGTCCTACCGGCTTGAGGAAATCCTTCCCTATCATCTGGAAGTGCCAAACGGGTTGTACACGATCACCTTCTTCTTTGCGCTGAACAAAGAGTTCTACAATTCTCTGCCCGACGATCTGAAGGCAGTCATTGATGCCAACTCGGGCCCTGATCTGGCTGCGGAAATCGGACGCCACTGGGATCAGGCGGCAGAGGTGACCTATACCGCGCTGTCCGAAGATCCGGGTCACGAGGTGTCACTGGCCAGCCCCGAGATGATGGCGGAACTGGAATCGCGGGCCTCCGCGGTGTTCGATGCCTGGAAGGAGATTGCCACGGAAAAAGGCGTTGATGCCGATGGCATCCTTGCCAAACTTGCCGCGACAGGATCCGGTCAATGACCATCCTGAACGAGCTGGGCAACTGGGCCCGTCGGATCACCGTTGCATTTGCGGCGGTGGTTCTGGCGGGGCTGGCGGTGCTGATCTTTCTTGATGTGGTGGGCAGATATGTCTTTTCCGCGCCTCTGCCCGGAACAGTGGAACTGATCGAGGGTTTCATGGCCGTCGTCATGTTTGGTGCACTTGCCCAGGCGACGCATTCCCGGGACCATATCCGGCTGGATTTCCTTTTGAACAAGTCGCGCGGACATCTGCGCTGGGCCGTGGCAAAGGCGGGCGACCTGGCTGTTCTTCTGGTTGTCCTGGGCGCGACCTGGGGCATGTACGAGCGGATGCTGTCCCTGCATGAGACGGGTGACCTGACCCCGATCCTTGACCTGCCTCTGTACATTCTGGCGGGCATCGCGCTGGGCACTGTTCTGGTTGCCTGCATCGTTGCGGTGCAAGTGCTGACAAGGGCCGTCCAGACCGACGCCAGCTGGGAGATGTCGCACTATGACTGAGATCGAGGCAACCGTCCTGGTGGTCACCCTGCTGTTGGCCATGATGGCGCTGAGCGTGCCCATCGGGGCGGCGATGGCTCTGTCTGCCTTTACGGGCATCGCGATGTTGTACGGCACCGGCACTGCCTTCTTCATGGTTGGCGAGGTGTCGATGGAAGTGGGGTTCAACTATGAACTTTGCATCATTCCCTTGTTCATCCTGATGGGGAACCTGGCCACAAAGGCGGGCATGTCGGCTGACCTCTATCAGGGATGCGCCCGTCTGTTTGGCGGCCTGAAAGGGGCATTGGCGATGGCCACCATCCTGGCATGTGGCTGCTTTGCAGCCGTGTCCGGATCGTCACTGGCGACCGCCACTGCGCTGGGGCAGGTGTCGCTGCCGGAAATGAAAAAGCACAACTACAGCGACTCCCTTGCAACCGGCTGTGTTGCTGCGGGCGGCACCATCGGTGTTCTGATCCCGCCGTCGATCATTCTGGTGATTTATGGCGTCCTGACCGAAACCTCGATTACCGATCTGTTTGTTGCCGCGGTCATTCCGGGTTTCATGCAAATCGTCATCTACGCGTTGACGATTGCAATCATCGTGCGGGTCTGGCCCAAATCTGCCGGCGTTGGCACGCCCACAAGCTTTCGCGAGAAACTGGCCGCCTTGCCGCAGATTTCCAGCATGTTCGTTCTGTTCGCGCTGATTATCGGAGGGCTTTACCTTGGTATTTTCACACCAACAGAAGCGGCAGGTTTCGGCGTGATCTTTGCGCTATGCATCGGCGTGCTGCGCCGTTCGCTCAGCCTCCGGCAGGTTGTTGACGCTCTGTATTCGTCGATCAAGACCACAGGAATGATCGCATTGATCATTTTCGGCGCCTTCCTGTTGATCAACTTCTTCGTGTTGACGCGGGCCAATATCACGATTGCCGACTACATTCTGTCGTTCAACGCATCCCCCTTCCTGATCCTGCTGGTGATCTTGCTGATCTATCTGATCCTTGGTTGCTTTCTGGACAGTATCGGGATGGTGCTTTTGACCGTTCCGGTCATCTTCCCGATCATCGTCGGGCTGGGCTATGATCCGATCTGGTTCGGCGTCATCCTGGTGATTGTGGTTGAGACAGGCATGATCACGCCCCCGCTGGGGATCAATGTCTTCGCCATCAAATCAATCGCACCGGATATCCCGTTGTCCACGATCTTCAAGGGGGTTGTCCCGTTCTGGGGTGCCGACCTCGTGCGGTTGGCCCTGCTCGTGCTCTTCCCGGCACTGACATTGTATTTTGTCTAAGGCTGGAGGGCATTGCGCCGTCCCCGGCTGAAAATGCCGACCTTGGGGGCCGCCGGACAGGCGGCCCTCAGATTGCTGACAAACCCGGAAACGGCTGCCGCCGGAGGTAAATCGTTCTTCTGCGCTCAGCGTTACGTTTTCGAACGAAGGGCCGCGCCCGAGCCTGGGAGGGCGCATTGAGACGCGCATTCGGAGCGCTTCCCTTACAAATATCAATGTTGTCAGTGTGATACGAGAAGTCACCAAAAGCGCCCTCCCGGGGGGAGGGTCGGGCGCGGCCCGGGCTGACACCCGGGCCAAGGCTTGTGGCTGGCGTCGTGGAAGAACGATTTCGTTGTTTCGGGGGGGGCGGGTGCAGGAACGTGCGTTTTCAGCAGCCTCGGGGCCGCCGGACAGGCGGCCCTTTCCTTTTGCTGCGCAACCGGTCTCGTCGCGCCAATCAGACAGCATGTCATTGCGCGCCCAGGACGCACGCCTGATCGCCGGACGTGACGGGAATGCTTCACGGTGAGCCATTTCGCTCGTTTATAAATATCACTTATATAACAGTGGCTTGTTTGCGCGTAGCATAGAGGCGTAATGCAATTTCGTCATCATTGGTGAGTTTTTTATTGCATTATGAGCGTTTGAAGTCGTAACAAACCCAGGGGAGGCCGATGCATGAGCGAATCTCAGCGTCACGAAACGATTACACAACTTTTGACCGAACGCGCCTTTGCCTCGGCCAAGGAATTGCAGCTGATGTTCAATGTCTCGGCCGCCACCATCCGGCGTGACATCGACAAGCTGCACGAGGCCGGCGTGGCGCAAAAGGTGCATGGCGGTATCGCCGCACTGGACGGGACGCCGCGCCCCCGCGCGGTGTCTTTGCCCTTTATCGAAAACCGCGACATCGCCGTCGAAGCCAAGACCGCCATCGCCCATGAGGCCGGCAAGCTGGTGCGCGACGGCAGCCTGATCATCGTGCATGGCGGGTCGACCTGCTTTCGCTTTGGCCAGCATATCGCCAACCGGAATGTGCGCGTCTTTACCAATTCCATGCCGCTGGCGGGCTATCTCTCTGAACACGGCACCTGCCAGCTGACGGTGGGCGGCGGCGATCTGCACCGCGAACCGGGCATTCTTTATGATCCCGCGCGCGGCAGCTACGAATTCTACGCCTCGCAGTTCTTTGTCGGCAGCCTGGGTGTCAGCCCGGACGGGTTGCTGGAAAGCCACCCGCTGCTGGTGCGCTTCATCAACGATATGTGCGACCTGTCGAACGAGATCGTGGTGTTGGTCGACAGCCGCAAGTTTCGCGAACGCCCTCCCAAGCTGGCGCTGCCCTTCGCCCGCGTCACCCGGCTGATCACCGACGACGGGCTCAGCGACCGGGACGCGGCGATGCTGGAGGACCAGGGCGTGACCTTTACCGTGGCCGAAACCCGCACGGGGGCCGCATGACACCGCTTCTGGAAATGCGCGACATCTCCAAGACCTTCGGGCCGGTCAAGGCGCTGTCCGGCGTGTCGCTGACCGCCTATCCGGGCGAGGTTCACGCCCTGATGGGCGAGAACGGTGCCGGCAAATCCACGCTGATGAAGGTGTTGTCGGGCGCCTATGTCGCCGATCCGGGCGGCGAGATCCTGGTCGATGGCCAGCCGATCCCCACCGGCGATCCGAAACTGGCCCGCGCCCTGGGCATCGCGGTGATCTACCAGGAACTGGCGCTGTCGCCCAACCTCAGCGTGGCCGAAAACGTCTTTCTGGGGCGCGAGCCGTCCCGGGCAGGCTTTGTCAGCCGGTCCAGCATGGCCGCCCGCACCCAGCCGGTGCTGGACCGGCTGGGGATCGACTTTACCCCCGCCACCCGGGTCGGCAGCCTGTCTCTGGGCGAAAGACAACTGGTCGAGATCGCCCGCGCCGTCGCCTCGGATGCGCGCATCATCGTGATGGATGAACCCACCACCTCGCTGTCCAGCCGCGAGACGGATCGGCTGTTTTCTGTCATCGAGGGGCTGACGGCACAGGGCATTGCCATCATCTATATCAGCCACCGCATGGATGAGATCTATCGCCTGGCCGACCGCTGTTCGGTGCTGCGCGACGGTGCCTATGTCGGCACGCTCGACAAGGCAGAGCTGAGCGCGCAAAAGCTGGTGTCGATGATGGTCGGGCGCGACCTGTCGACCTTTTACACCAAGGATCACGTCGCCCATGACGACGCGCGTCACGTTGTACTGCGGGTCGAGGGCATGTCGGATGGCCGACTGGTCAGGGATTGTTCGTTCGACGTGCACGAGGGCGAGGTACTGGGGCTTTCCGGTCTCGTCGGGTCAGGCCGGACCGAACTGGCGCGGCTGATCTATGGTGCCGATCCGGCCACTGCGGGCACCGTCACGCTGAACGGACGCGAGGTCACGCCGCGCAGCCCGCGCGAGGCTTTGCGCCACGGCATCGTCTATCTGACCGAGGACCGCAAGGCGCTGGGCCTGTTCCTGGATATGACCATCGCGCAGAACATCTCGACCTGCGTGCATGAGCGCGACGCCCATCGCGGCGGTTTCCTGAATTTCCGCGCCCAGGCCGAGCGGGCCGCCAGGGCAATCCGCGAGCTGGGGATCAAGACGCCATCGGCCCGGTTGAACACCGGCGCGCTGTCGGGGGGCAACCAGCAAAAGGTGCTGCTGGCCCGTCTGCTTGAGGCGCAGCCAGCCGTGGTCATTCTGGATGAGCCGACACGCGGCGTGGACGTGGGCGCGAAATCCGAAATCTACCGCCTGATCGACCGCCTCGCGCGGGAGGGCATGGCGGTGGTGATGATCTCGTCCGAACTGCCCGAAATCATCGGGGTCGCCGACCGGGTGCTGGTCATGCGCGACGGCGAAATTGCCGGAGAGGTGCGCGCCGCGCCCGGAAAACCGGTGAAACAGGAAGAAATCATGACCCTGTCGACAGGGGCCGCGGCCTGATGGCCCGCGTTGGAGGACAACAGATGAGCGATACGGCACAGACAGGCAGCGCCGCTGCCAATGCGGAACGGCTGAAAACCACGATCCGGGCGCTGGGCATGCTGCCGGTGCTGATCCTGCTGGCGATCGGCTTCGAGCTGATGACCGGCAAGTTCCTGTCGGTAAACAACATTTCCATCGTCACCCAGCAGGCGTCGATCAACATCGTGCTGGCGGCGGGCATGACCTTTGTCATTCTGACCGGCGGGATCGACCTGTCGGTGGGCTCGATCCTCGCGGCCTCGGCGATGGCGGCGGTGTCGCTGTCGCTGGTGCCGGGATGGGGCATGATCGGCATTCCCGCAGGGTTGGCGGTTGGGCTGGCCTTCGGCCTTGCCAATGGCGCATTGATCGCATTCCTCGGCCTGCCGCCTTTCATCGTCACGCTCGGGGCGTTGACGGCGGTGCGCGGAGTGGCCCGGCTGATGGGCGACGACACCACCGTGTTCAACGCCGATCTGCCCTTCGATTTCATCGGCAACGGCACCCTGCTGGGCGTGCCCTGGCTGGCCATCGTGGCGCTGCTGACGGTGTTCATCTCCTGGCTGATCCTGCGCCGCACGGTGCTGGGCACCTGGATCTACGCCACCGGCGGCAACCACGAGGCGGCGCGGCTGGCAGGCATCAAGGTCGGGCTGGTGCTGCTCTTTGCCTATGGCATGTCGGGCCTGCTGGCGGGGCTTGGCGGCGTGATGTCCGCCGCGCGGCTCTATGCGGCCAACGGGCTGCAACTGGGTCAGGCCTATGAGCTTGATGCCATCGCCGCGGTAATCCTGGGCGGAACCTCCTTTGTCGGCGGGGTCGGCAGCATCTGGGGCACGTTGATCGGCGCGCTGATCATTGCGGTGCTGTCCAACGGGCTGATCCTGACCGGGGTTTCAGACATCTGGCAGTTCATCATCAAGGGCCTGGTCATCATCGCCGCCGTGACGCTGGACCGCTACAGGCTCAAGGGCGGGGCGCGCACCTGATCGCGAAAGACCGGCCATTCACCACTACGGACCAAAGACCAACGACAACGCATAAAACCATGGGAGGATAACATGCGTATTCTGAAGACCTTCGTTACATCCGCTGCCGCTGCCGCGCTGCTGGCCACCGGGGCTGCGGCCCAGGACAAGAAACTGGAAAGCATCGGCATCTCGGTCGGCCTGCTGGGCAACCCGTTCTTTGTTGCCACCATCAAGGGGATCGAGGACCGCGCCAGGGAGATCAACCCCGATGTCGCCGTCACCTCGGTCTCGGCCGATTACGACCTGAACAAACAGGTCAGCCAGATCGACAACTTCATCGCTTCGGGCGTCGACATCATCATGCTGAACGCGGTGGATGCCGCCGCCATCGCCCCCGCCGTCAAGCGGGCGCAGAACGCAGGCATCGTGGTTGCCGCCTTTGACGTTTCGGCCCCCGGATCTGATGTGACGGTGATGACCGACAACGTGGATGCCGGGCGCAAGGCCTGCCAGTACATCGTCGATGCCCTCGGCGGCTCGGGTGACGTGATCATCATCAACGGCCCGCAAAGCTCTTCGATCATCGACCGGGTGGCGGGCTGCCAGGAGGTCTTCGAGGCCAATGAAGGCATCAACGTGCTGTCGGATGACCAGAACGGCCAGGCCTCGCGCGATGGCGGGCTGGACGTGATGCAGGGGCTGCTGACCCGCTTTGACAAGATCGACGGTGTCTTTGCCATCAACGACCCGACCGCCGTGGGCGCGGCACTTGCCGCCAAGCAGCTGGGCCGGTCCGAATTCATCATCACCGGCGTCGACGGCGCCCCGGTGGTCGAGGACGAACTGGCCAAGGAGGGCTCGCTGATCAAGGCTTCGGCCTCGCAGGATCCCTATGTCATGGCCGGTCAGGCGCTGCAGATGGGCTATGACGTTTTCATGGGCAACACCCCCGACAAGGACACCGTCCTGCTTGAGCCACAGCTGATCACCGCCGACAACCTGGCCGATTACAAGGGCTGGACCGACCCGCGCTGATCCGTTTCCGGGCGCTCCGCTGCGGCGGGGCGCCCCCGCCGAATTGACTGCCAAAGGACTGCTCATGCCGCTCGACACCCTCAAATCCGCTGTGCTGGAGGCCAACCTCGACACCGTCCGCCACGGGTTGGTCAAGGTGACCTTCGGCAATGCCAGTGGCATCGACCGCACGACCGGGCAGATTGTCATCAAGCCCTCGGGCGTGCCCTATACTGACATGACCGCCGATCACATGGTGCTGACTGACCTCGACGGTGCGCCGCTGGACAACCGGTTCCGGCCCTCGTCCGACCTTGACACCCATGTCGCGCTCTACCGCGCCTTTCCGCAGATCGGCGGCATCGTGCATACCCATTCGACCTTTGCCACCATCATGGCACAGGCCCGCCGCCCGATCCCGCCGCTGGGCACGACCCATGCGGATTACTTCCGTGGCACCATCCCGGTGACACGCGACCTGACCGCGGAAGAGATCAGAACCCGCTATGTCGCCGCCACCGGCGAGGTCATCGCCGAAACCGTGGGCGAGGGCGACCCGCTGGCGATTCCGGCGGCGCTGGTGGCCGGGCATGGCCCCTTTGTCTGGGGCCGCGACCCGGCCGAGGCGGTGCTGAACGCCATCATCCTGGAAGAGGTTGCCAAGATGGCCTGGCATGGCGCGGTGCTGAATGCACGTCCGCCCGCCATCTCGGACGCCCTGCTTGACCGCCATTTCCTGCGCAAGCATGGTGCCAACGCCACCTACGGCCAGTGAGGACCGCATGAGCATCGTCGCCGGTGCCGATTTCGGCACGCTTTCCACCCGCGTCACCCTGATGGACACCGACAGCGGCGCCGTGCTCGGCTCGGCAGTGGCGCCTTATCCGCTGCACCGTTCGAAGGCGGATCCGCATGTGGCGCGGCAAAGCCATGACGACCAGATGCGGGCGCTTTGCACCGCGATCCGCGACGCGGTGGCCGAGGCGGGGATCGACGGCCATGACATCGCCGCCTTTGCTGCCGATACCACCGGCTCCTCTGTCATTCCGCTGGATGAAAGGTTGCAGCCGCTGGCCGACTATTACCTCTGGTGCGACCACACCGCCCATGGCGAGGCGGCCGAGATCACCCAGCGCGCCCGCGACGAGGGGATCGAGGCGCTGGAGTGGTGCGGCGGGGTCTATTCGACCGAATGGGGCTATGCCAAGCTGCTGCATTTCCTGCGCCACAACCCCGATGCGCCACTGGCGACGGCGGCCGAGAATTGCGACATGATCGCCGCCACCCTCTGCGGCATCACCGATCCGGCGGAGATGCCCCGTTCGGTCTGCGCCATGGGGCACAAGTGGATGTGGGGCGAGGCCTGGGGCGGGTTGCCGCCGCAGGAGTTTCTGACCCGCGTCGACCCGGCGCTGGCGGGCATCAATGACAAGATCACCGGGCGCTGGGGTCATTCGCTGCAACAGGCCGGGGTGCTGTCGCCGGACTGGGCTGAACGCACCGGCATGCGGGCGGGCATTCCGCTGCCCTTCGGTGCCTTCGACGCCCATTGGGACGCCATTGGTACACGTTGTGCGCCGGGCGATGTGGTCAATGTCGTGGGCACGTCGACCTGTATCATTGCAATTGCCGACGCCGATGCGCGACCCGTGCCCGGCATCTGTGGCATGGTGCCGGGCAGCGTTGTGCCCGGCTTCATGGGGATCGAGGCGGGGCAATCCGCGACCGGTGACGTCTTTGATGCCATCGCCCGGCGCGCGGGCAGCGACGTGGCCACATTATGCGAAGGGCTGATGGGTTACGGGCCCTGCGCAACGGGCCTGCTGCGCGTGCCATGGGACAATGGCGACCGCACCGTGCTGGTGCGGCCGGACCTTGGCGGCGTCACGCTGGGCTGGGACCTGCACCATAGGGCAGCGGATGAAATGCATGCCGCGATCGAAGGCATGGCGATGCATGTCAGCCTGATCATCGAGCGGATGCAGGCGGGCGGGGCACGCTTTGACCGGATCATCAACGCAGGCGGCATCCCGCAGAAGAACGACGTGCTGAACCAGGTCTATGCCGATGTGCTGGGCCGCCCGGTGCATGTGCCCGAACGCTCTCCGGTCGGGGTCGGTGCCTGCATCTTTGCCGCCATGATCGCGGGGGATTTCGAGACGATTGCCGAGGCGCAGGAGCGTATGGCCCCGCCGCTTCGCGTCTTCACCCCACGCGCCAGCCATGTCGCGGCCTACGAGCGCCTGTCGGCCCTGTTCCGCGATACATACTTTGCCTTCGGCGAAGGCCGATCCTGCGATATGGGAGCGATCCTGCCCGCCCTGCGCCGGTTCCGCATGGGTCGGGGCTGACGGGCTGGGCGGCTGCGGCGCTGAAAACCAGGCTGTGACATCCGTACACAACCTGTGCACAGCCCATACACCGACGGGTGCACCTTTCCGGGTCAGAGGTCGTAGCGCTTGAGCCTTTTGTCGACGATCTGACCGTCCGCCATCCGGTAGCCTTCGATGACGCCGTAATCCTGAAACCCCCGGCTTTGATAGTAGATCAGCCCGCCTTCGTTGTCGGCGCGGATGTTCGCGTTGATCCAGAGGTAGCCCATTGCCCTGGCTGCTGTCCGGGTCGCCTCGAACAGGGCCGAACCGATGCCCAGACCGGTCTGGCCGATCTGGACAAAGGTCGCGATATTGGCGGCTTCCGGTGGCAATGAGGCCTCGGGCTCGATCCATTGAAAGCCGACGATCCGCTCCTCCGCGTCGACAGCGACATGCCATGCGCTGCGCGGCGGGTCGAAGGCGATCCATGCCGCGATGTCCTGTGCCGTCACGGGCCGCGCAATTGCCGTGGTCCCGCCGGCGGCAATGATCTGGTTCAGCAGCCGCGCCATATCGGCGGTATCGAGTGTGAGCGGTGGTCTTACCCTGATCATGACATCTGTTCCAGCAATGCGGCATGGCGCGCCTTGAAGGCAAGCCGGGTTTCGACGGCGGTGCGCAGGACGATATCCAGCCCTTCGGTGACCGAAGGGTCGGGCTGTCCAAAGAACTTTTTCGCCTCGGTGGCCGAGAAACCGGCAATTTGCGTGGCTTCCATATAGGCGCTGATCTTGTCCGCTTTCTTGATCTGTTTCTTGACCGCAACCGGCAGGGTCGCGGGCAGGCCGAAACGAATGTGGATCGCGCCGGTCAGGCGGTCGTCCAGCGCGCCATAGCCGGGTCCGACAGCCGCCTTCACCGGGGAAATCATATCCCCGATCACATATTCCGGCGCATCATGCAGCAGCGCCGCCAGCCGCCATTTGGCGGGGGCCTTTGGGTTCAGCCTGCAAAAAAGGGTTTCCACCAGAAGCGAATGTTCGGCAACGGAATAGGCGTGATCACCCTGGGTCTGGCCGTTCCAGCGGGCCACGAATGCAAGCCCATGGGCGATGTCCTCGATCTCCACGTCCATCGGGGTCGGGTCCAGCAGATCAAGCCTGCGTCCGGAAAGCATCCGCTGCCATGCGCGGGGCTGTTGTGCCATCGGGTTGTCTCCATCCAGTTGACCATGTTGGAACTTTCTGTCCGCCACGCCGTTCTAACCGCGAAGGAGACGATCATGAAACCCGTTATTTCGACACTTTCAATGGCTCTGGTTCTGGGGCTTTCGGTGACAGCTGCCACTGCGCAGGAGGTCAGCGGGCAGGAGGTTTGCATGCCCGCCGATGAAATGAAAGCGTCGCTTGTGGACTGGTACGGCGAAACCCCAGTCGCAGAGCCCTCGCCAGAAGGTGAGCAGATGTGGGCATCGGATCGCTCCGGCACCTGGACCATGGTCAGGCTTCTGGCGGATGGAAACGCCTGTGTCCTCGCGCAGGGTGAAAACTGGATGGCCGGTGGCGATGCGCCTGAAAAACTGGCGCAGCTTGCCGACTGACCCGCGGGATCGAAGCCTGTTGAGAACCGCATGAAATGATGCTACTCGCCCCTCTAAACAAGGTTTTAGAGGTGTTTCATGGCCAACGACTATATCGTTAAAGACATTAATCTTGCGGCCTACGGGCGCAAGGAATTGGATATCGCCGAGACCGAGATGCCCGGCCTGATGGCATCCCGCGAAGAGTTTGGCGAAAGCAAGCCGCTGAAGGGCGCGCGTATTGTCGGTTCGTTGCACATGACGATCCAGACCGCTGTTCTGATCGAAACGCTGGTTGCCCTTGGCGCCGATGTGCGCTGGGCATCGTGCAACATCTTCTCCACCCAGGATCACGCCGCTGCGGCCATCGCCGCAGGCGGCACGCCGGTCTTTGCGATCAAGGGGCAAAGCCTTGAGGAGCATTGGGATTACCTCGACAAATCCTTCCTGTTCGAAGACGGCCCGAACATGATCCTGGACGACGGTGGCGATGCGACGCTTTACGTACTGCTGGGCGCGCGCGCCGAAGCGGGCGAAGAGATCATTCCGGTGCCGCAGTCCGAGGAAGAGGAAGTCATCAAGAAGCAGATCGCCAAGCGGATGAAGGAAAGCCCGGGCTGGTTCACCAAGGTGCGTGACCAGATCAAAGGTGTATCCGAGGAGACCACAACAGGTGTTCACCGCCTCTATGATCTGCACAAGAAAGGTCAGCTGCCGTTCCCCGCGATCAACGTGAACGACTCTGTGACCAAGTCGAAGTTCGACAACAAATACGGCTGCAAGGAATCGCTGGTTGACGGTATCCGCCGCGCCACGGACACCATGATGGCGGGCAAGGTTGCCGTGGTCATGGGGTACGGCGATGTTGGCAAGGGTTCGGCGGCGTCGCTGGCAGGTGCCGGCGCAAGGGTGAAAGTGACCGAAGTCGATCCGATCTGCGCCCTTCAGGCGGCGATGGACGGTTTTGAGGTCACCACGCTGGAAGATGTCGTGGCCACGGCTGACATCTTTATCACCACTACCGGCAACAAGGACGTGATCCGCATCGAGCACATGCGCGAGATGAAGGACATGGCCATCGTCGGTAACATCGGCCACTTCGACAACGAGATCCAGGTCGCTGCCCTGAAGAACCACAAGTGGACCAACATCAAGGAACAGGTGGACATGATCGAGATGCCGAATGGCAATCGTCTGATCCTGCTGTCCGAAGGCCGTCTGCTGAACCTTGGCAACGCCACGGGTCACCCTTCGTTCGTGATGTCCGCTTCCTTTACCAACCAGGTTCTGGCGCAGATCGAGCTTTGGACAAAGGGCGACGAATACCAGCCCGGCGTCTACATCCTGCCCAAGCATCTGGACGAGAAGGTCGCGCGCCTGCATCTGGACCGGATCGGCGTCAAGCTGAGCAAGCTGAACCCGGAGCAGGCCGCCTATATCGGTGTCTCTCCCGATGGGCCGTTCAAGCCGGAACATTACCGCTACTGATCACCCGATCTGAGCGACAGGTTTTTCAGCGCCGCCCCGCAGATTGCCGGGCGGCGTTTTCTTGCCGGTTTTCCTTCATTCAGGCGCGCTTCCGCCGTCGGGCTGTTCCGGCCGGAACCAAGCGGTCCGCGCAGCGGTTGGCTGATTGAACGTGTTCCAAACTGCAGGAGAACCTTATGAAACGCCTCACATTGAAATCCACCGTTGCCGCCATTGCGATCATCTCTGCCGCCGCTGCCTGGGCGCAGACCGATCTGAATGCCGATGCCCAGGCAAATGTAACTGCCGATACGGAGGCCACGAGCACGATCGACAAGGCGCTCGAAGACACCGGTGACGCCTTGAAAAACACCGCAAACGAAGTCGGTAACGCGGTTGAAGACACCAGCGCGGCGGTGGCGGAAACGGCCGAGGAAACCTATGACGCCGCGACGGATACGGCGCAGTCCGCGGCAGAGCAGACCGAAGCCGAGGTCAATGCCGAAGCAACTACACAGGCACAGACCGGCACTGCGAATGCCGATGCCGGGGCGACAGCCGAAACCGAAATGGTTGACGGTTTCTCTGGCATGACGGTCGCCGATGTTGTGGGCCAGCGCGTGATCGAAGCGAATGGCGAAGACGTCGGGACGGTCAACCATGTCATCGAAAACGGTGGCGAGACCGAAGTTGTGATCGGCATGGGCGGTTTTCTGGGCATTGGTCGCCATGACGTTGCCGTTCCACTTGAGCAGCTGACTCAGGGTGCCGACGGTACATTGCAGCTGTCAGGCACCACGCAGGAGGAACTGAAGCTGATGCCGGAAGTGGATCTGAACGCGGTCACGACGCTTTCGGACGACCAGTCAATCTGAACGACCGCGGATGCGATTTACAGGGAAACGGGGGGCGCCGGCTGGTGCCCCCTTCTTGCATGCGGGGAATGAACCTGGAATTTTCCCTTTGTCGACTTTCAATATATGGGTAGGGTCCGACCCAAGGTCAGGAATGGCTGGATTACTGAAGTCCAAGGTGGGAGATATCAAATGGGCAAACGTGACGAGTGGATTGCGAAATACGCAGAAGATCTGAAGACCAAATGTGGCATGACGCCCGACATGGATTTGTTGACCAAGGTGACAATTGGTTGTGGCCCGGCCATTTACAACGCCGATGCCCAGACCGTCGCAGCCGGCCAGGAAAGCGAGCTGGAGCTGGTCAAGACAAACTTCCTGATGAAAAAGCTGGGCCTGCCGGATGGTCCGAACCTGATGGAAGCCATTCATTCCGTCATCGAGACCTATGGAAAATCGGAGCGGAACAAGTACCGTGCAGTGGTCTATTACATGCTGACCAAGCACTTTGGGAAAGAAGCCGTTTACGGATGATTTTTTAGTATTACCAATAGTTTGACGCCCGCTTGGTTAAGCGGGCGTTTCGTTTTTGGAGGTGATTGACGGGATCATTTCGTTGATCGGATCCACAACTTCGTGTAGTGTCAACTCATCGGCCAGGATGGCCAGAACAGATTTCTATACGTGTGCCGGGGTAAAGGGAGCGCACGGGGTGAAAAGGGTTCTGGCATTGGTGTCAGAGCCCTTTTTGTTGTTTGTCAGAACAGGGTCAGCACCAGACCGATAATCGCACAGCCAAAGGTCGCATAGCCGCTGTCGATCAGGGTCAGCCGGAAGGGGCGCCCGGGATATGCATTGTTGATCATGATCCAGGGGCTGATGAAGAACAGCCCGATGCCCAGACCGGAGACCAGACCTTCCATCGCTGTGTCGATACCGGAGAGCGCGAAGACATGGCGCATCATGCCCGCCACCAGCAACATCGCGACACCGGAGAGAATGAAGGGCAGGGAAGATCCGTCGCCTTCCGGTTTGCCATTTGGCCCGACCTTGATGCCCACGGCGGCCATCCAGGGTTTCGCCAGCAACATGTACCAGACCGCGCCAAAGCCGAAGCCAGCCGCAGCCGCGATAATCACAGCCAGATATCCCATACCGATCTCCTTCTCACCTTGCTGTTGTGTCAGCGTCTGCAGGGTTCAGGGTTGCGTCTGGCCAAGCGTGCAGATGATGTGCCACTGATCTTCTGTCACGGGCTGAACCGACAGGCGCGAATTCTTTACCAATACCATATCGGCCAACCGTTCGTCCGCCTTGATCTGATCCAGCGAGACTTTTTGTTCAAACGGGCGGACCGCCTTGATATCCACGCATTCCCAGCGCGCATCGTCGGTGGTGCTGTCGGGGTGTGCCTGCCGGATCACTTCGACAATGCCCACCACCGATTTTTCCTTCATCGAATGATAGAAAAATCCGAGGTCACCGACCTTCATCTCGCGCATGAAGTTGCGGGCCTGGTAGTTGCGCACGCCGTCCCATTCTTCGCCCGCTGCGCCCTTGGCCACCTGATCGTCCCAGCCCCAGGTGTTGGGTTCGGACTTGAAAAGCCAGTAGCCCATCAGCCGATGACCCGGTTCCAGTGGGTCAGCGTGACCTCTGCGAACAGCCCGGCCTTCGCATAGGGATCATTTGCGGCCCAGTCGCGGGCGGCGGCCATGTCCGGCACGTCCAGTACGATCAGTGATCCGATCATCCCGCCATCATCGTCAAGCAGGGGGCCTGCCTGGGCGACCAGGTCGGTGGATTTCAGATATTCCAGGTGAGCGGGACGGTTTTCGGTGCGAATATTCAACGCGCCTGGCTTGTCCTTTGCCATGAGAACAACAAACATTCTATTCTTCCTTCAAGGGCCGCGCCAACAGGATTGCCATGGCGCTGGAGACATTTTGCCTGTTCTCGATCAGCGCCGCAACCACGGCTGTGATCGGCAGGTCCAGCCCGGAGTCCTGCGCAAGAGCGTGGACCGCGCGCGCGGTTGCCGCCCCTTCCACCGTGATGGTCTGGTCAAACGGACGCCCCTCGCCGATGGATTGTCCCAGCCGGTAATTGCGGGACTGGGCGGAGGTGCAGGTCAGGACCAGATCGCCAAAGCCGGAGAGGCCGGCAAGCGTATCGGGTTGCGCATCGAGATGCCGCGCCAGACGCTTCATCTCGGCAAAGCCACGGGTCAGCAGCGCGGCGCGGGCGCTTTCGCCCAGACCGGCCCCCATGGCGGCACCACAGGCGATGGCGATCACATTCTTCAGCGCGCCGCCCAGTTCCGCACCGATGGTGTCGGTTGTACGGTAAAGCCGCAGATTATCGGTTGTCAGCGCCTTTTGCAGCGCCTTTGCCGTTGTATCGTCGGCGCAACCAAGGGTCAGCGCCGTTGGCAGGCCACGGGCAATGTCGCTGGCAAAGCTGGGCCCGGTCAGGATTGCCGCTGTCGCCTGGGGCACTTCCTGAGCGATGATGGAAACCGGGCCAAGGCCAGTGCCGATCTCCATCCCCTTGCAGCAGGCCACCAATTGTTTGCCCGTCAAAAGTGCTGCATGTTCACGCAGCATGTCGCGCAGTTTCTGCATCGGTACGGCAATCAGCAGGATCGGGGCCTGCGCCGCCTCCTGCAGGTCGCCGGTGACCTTCAGGGACGGGGGAAAGCGGCAATCCGGCAGGCGGGCCGCATTCTGCCGGGATATCTGCATATCGCCCGCATCGCGCGCCCAGAGGGTCACGGGGCCCTTGTTGGCAAGTGAAATCGCCAGGGCGGTTCCAAATGCACCCGCGCCCAGAACCGAGATGCTCATGCCTTGGCTCCTTTTTTGCCGCTGCCCAACATGGGTGCCTGAACCCGGTCCAATGGCCAGCGGGGCCGCGCGGACAGGGTCATGTCGTCGGGCGCGCGTGTCCCCGCCTGTTCGGCAGCCGCAAATGCGATCATCGCCGCGTTGTCGGTGCACAGCGCTAGCGGCGGTGCCACGAAAGTGGCGTTGAAGCGGTTCGAAACAGTCTCTAACGCGGCGCGTATTGCCTGATTTGCCGCCACGCCCCCGGCAACGCAAAAGCTGCGTTCGCCATCGGCGGTATAGGCTTCCAGCGCACGGCGGCTTTTTTCGGACAGGACATCAACCACGGCTGCCTGAAAGCCCGCCGCCAGATCGGCCTGATCCTGCCGGGTCAGGCCGGACTGCTGCGCCAGCAGGCTGTCGCGCGTCCGAAGCACCGCCGTCTTGAGGCCCGAAAAAGACATGTCGCACCCGGGCCGGTCCAGCAGCGGGCGGGGAAAGGCAAAGCGGTTCCTGTCACCTGAGCGCGCGGTTTCCTCTATCGCGGGGCCGCCGGGCTGCGGCAGGCCGATCAGGCGGGCGATCTTGTCGAATGCTTCGCCGGGCGCGTCGTCGATTGTTCCGCCAAGGCGGTTGAAATGATCCGGGCCGGAGACCAGCAGGAACTGGCAATGCCCGCCCGAGACCAGCAGCATGAGATAGGGATAGGCGACGCCGTCTGTCAGCCGGGGGGTCAGCGCATGGCCCGCCAGATGGTTCACCCCGTAAAGCGGCTTGCCCGTCGCGGCGGCCAGCCCCTTTGCGCACATCACGCCGGAGACCACCCCCCCGATGAGCCCCGGACCTGCCGTGACGGCAATGCCATCGATCTGCGAAAGCGTCATATTCGCCTTTATCAGAGCCTGTTCCACGCAGATATCCAGCTTTTCGGCATGGGCACGCGCCGCGATTTCCGGGACAACACCGCCATAGGCGGCATGAAGCTCTGCCTGGCCCAGAACGACGGAAGACAGGACCTGCGCCCCGTCCTCGCCAATCCGCACGATTGCGGCGGCGGTGTCGTCGCAACTGCTTTCCAGTCCGAGGATCGTCTGTGATGGCTGCATGGGCTTTCCGTTGCAGGGCTGTTTCAGGGCAGGTAACACTGGTTCATTCCTCAAACAATGGCCGGACAAGATCATGACCAAGCCGATCCTGTTGCTGACCCGACCAAAGGAAAGCTCTTTTTGTTTTTTTGACAGCCTGAGGCCGGAGATTGCCGCAAAGGCCCGGCTGATCGTATCGCCCTTGCTTGAGATCGCGGGCACCGGGGTGCAGCCGGATCTGTCCGGGGTCCGGGGCGTGATTTTCACCTCTGCCAATGCTGTCGGATTTGCGCCTTTGGGGCAGGGCAGGGCGGCTTTCTGCGTTGGTGAGAGGACACAGGCCGCCGCAGAGAGGCGGGGTTGGAAAGTCAGACAGGTCAGCGCAACTGCCGGGGATTTGCTGGCTGACCTGGATATGGCGCTGATCGAAGGGCCAGTGATGCATCTTGCCGGTCGGCATCTGCGGATGGATATCGTTTCGGCATTGCGCAGCCGTGGTGTCATGGCAACTTGCGCGACGGTCTATGATCAGAAGCTGCTGCCATTGAGCGATGAGGCGCAATCCGCGATGGCCGGAACCGCACCTGTGATCGCTCCCTTGTTTTCTCCGCGCAGCGCATCACATTTTGTCGAACAGGCCGGTGATCTGGCGCGGGTCCATGCGGTTGTGATCAGTCCGGCCGTGGCTGCGGTGTTGCCTGAGGGCGCTTGTGCTTCAATCCAGGTCGCGCAGCAGCCAACTGGCCTGGAAATGCGGCGTAGTGTGGAAAAGCTGTTGGCTGATTGCCGCTTGGCTTGAAGCTGGTCGCGGTTGCCGGATAAGGTTGGCAGGTCTAGCTGGTCGGTATGATCAGAATCGGAAAGGTGGGGCAGAGTGGCGAGCGGTAAAAAGACAGGCACGACAAAAGGTCCGGCGGCGGAAACCTCCAAAGATGAGGCTGCCAAGCCCGCCACAGCCAGAAAGACCGCGCCGAAGACTTCTGCAAAGAAGCCCGTGATCGCCGAGACCGCTGGCACCACTGACAAGACAGCCGATACGCCGACATCCAGCGCCAGCGCGGCGGCAAAGAAGAGTGCCGCAGCGAAACCGGCCGCAAAGGACGAGACTCCGGTGGATAAGAGCGCGGTAAAGGCTGCGGAAAGCAGCCCTGCGGTGACGGCGCAAGATACCGCTGAGGACAAACCATCGGCACCGGGTAACGATTCAAAGACCTCAGAGACTGGCAAGGCCGCAGCGGCCAAGGACAACAGGTCGGCGTTCCAGCCGACCCGCGATGTGATTTCGACAACAACCGGTGCCGGATCGACACCACCGCCGCCGTCGCCTGTGACAGCGGAAAAGAAGTCCGGCAGCATTTTCCTGCCGCTTGTGCTGGGTGGTGTGGTTGCGGCGGCCCTGGGGTTTGCCGCGTCAGAGGCGAACCTTCTTGGATTGCGCAGCCAGGGTGGCGATCTGCGCAGCGCGCTTGAAAAGCAGTCAGCCGAGATTGCGGCCCTGAAAGATGCAGCGCCGCCCCAGGTGGACCTGAGCGGTCTGGAACAAGAAATCGCGGGATTGTCGGAAAATGTGCAATCCTTCGAGAGCCGGATTGCGGCGCTTGAGGCGCGCCCGGTTGCGTCATCCGGCGATGGCGGCGGTGGTGATACATCTGCCTATTCCGCCGAGCTGGCGCAGATGCAGGCCGCCCTGGAAAAACAGCGATCCGAGATCGAGGGATTGCTCAAGAATGCGCAGAGCATCGAGGAGGCGACAGCCGCATCCGCGCGCGCCGCTGCTGTTCAGGCAGGCGTGAGCAAACTGACGGCTGCGATCAGCACGGGATCAGCCTATGACGGGGCTCTGGACGCGCTCAAGGAGGCGGGCGTGAATGACTTGCCGCAAGCGCTGGTCGATGGTGCGGCTGACGGGGTTGTTACGCTGAACAATCTGCAAAGCCGGTTCCCCGATGCGGCCCGCAGCGCATTGGCTGCAGCACGGGCAGGCGGGTTTGATGCCCAGGACACCGGCGGTGTGACCGGCTTCCTGCGGCGGCAGCTTGGCGCGCGGTCGGTTGAACCGCGTGAAGGGTCCGACCCCGATGCGGTTCTGTCCCGTGCAGAAGCTGCGGTGCGGGATGGCCGCCTGTCCGTCGCGCTGGAAGAAATTGGCACCCTGCCCGAGGAGGCACAGTCTGCCATGTCTGACTGGATTTCCGACGCGCGCCGCCGCGCCGCAGTCGAGGCTGCGGTCAATGACCTGTCACAAAGCCTGTCGGCAAACTGAGGAGACCCCGATTATGCTGTGGTCATTGATTAAGATCGTCTTGTTCGTTGCCGTCGTGGGGGCCCTGGCCTGGGGCGCCGGGTTTCTGTTGGAAAGCCAGGGTGGCGTACAGCTGACCTTGCTGGGAACGGAATACAGTTTCGGACCGCTGCAATCCGTCATCGCGGTGATCGTCCTGCTGCTTGCGGTCTGGGTGCTGCTCAAGATCCTGGCCCTGCTGCTGGCTGTCTGGCACTTCCTCAACGGGGATGAGACTGCGCTGACCCGCTATTTCGACCGGAATCGCGAACGCAAGGGGTTCGAGGCGCTTTCCGAAGGGTTGATGGCGCTGGCCAGTGGTGAAGGCAAGGTGGCGATGTCGAAAGCCGCGAAGGCCGACAAATACCTGAACCGCCCGGCGCTGACCAATCTTCTGACCGCGCAGGCAGCGGAACTGGCAGGCGACCGCCGCAAGGCCGAGGAAACCTATCGCAAGCTGGTGGCCGATGAGGCAACCCGGTTTGTCGGGGTGCGCGGGATCATGAAGCAGAAGCTGGCAGAGGGTGACACGGAAACGGCCCTTCAACTGGCCGAAAAGGCATTTGCACTGAAACCGAAACATGAGGAAACCGGTGATGTGCTCTTGCGGCTTCAGGCAGAGAAGGAAGACTGGGCCGGCGCCCGCAAGACGCTGAGCATGAAGCTGAAGAACGGCCAGCTGCCCCGTGACGTGCACAAGCGCCGCGATGCCGTGCTGGCGTTGTCAGAGGCGCGGGAGGTCTTTGCAGAAGGCAACGACATCGAGGCGCGCGAAGAGGCGATCGAGGCCAACCGCCTGTCGCCCGACCTGATCCCGGCGGCTGTCATGGCGGCGCAGGGGTATATTGCGCAGAACAAGCCGCGCTATGCCGCGCGGGTTCTGGCAAAGGCCTGGAGCGTTCATCCGCACCCCGATCTTGCCGCGGCGTTTGCCGCCATTGAACCGGATGAAAAACCGGCGGCGCGCATCAAGAGGTTCGCCGCGCTCACCAAGTCTCAGCCGGGGCATCCGGAGACCAGGATGCTGCAATCGGAACTGCACATCGCGAACGAAGATTTTCCCGCCGCCCGCCGCGCGCTGGGCAAGCTTGCCGAAGAAGACCCGACTGCACGTTCGGTCACGCTGATGGCGGCGATAGAACGGGGTGAGGGGGCTTCGGACACCATTGTCAAAGGATGGCTGGCACGCGCGCTTACGGTGTCGCGGGGGCCGCAGTGGATCTGCGACAATTGCCAGCACATCCATGCCAGCTGGAAACCCATCTGCGAGAACTGCAAGAGCTTTGACACGCTGGCCTGGAAGACACCCCCCATGTCCGAGGTTGCGATGCCGGGCGGTGTCCAGATGTTGCCGCTGATTGTCGGCACTGCTGACGATCAGGCAGGCGCCGATGGCGCAGGCAAGATCGCGACACGCAGTGACATCGAGGATGTTGACCTGATTGTCGAAGGCGACGAACCGCGCGCGGAAGAGGACAAGCAGGCGTCGTCCTGAAACGGGCCTCGCCGGACGCTGTCACAAGTGACGCCGCGCCGATGCGCGGGGCGCTGCGTTGATATCAGCCTGACACCACAATTCTGACTCCTGATAGTTTAAGTGACATCGGACGTTCAATTAAAAGTAGAACTTCTTTCCGGTATTTCGTGAAATTGAGGGCAATTTTTCCTAGAAATCCTCGAAGCGAAACAATACCAATGAGTTATGCATAATGTGAGGATAAGAATTCATGCTGAATATACAGTTTTTCCAATCGATAGACGATCTCTTCGAACTGGCTTTTTACGATCCGATTGACGACGAATTTGATGTTGACCTGCAAAACTGGTCTTCAACAGAAATCAACGTGGTGAACCCGATTACCGGGTGGACAACCTCGATCACCGGCAGCGGTTTCTCCAATCCTGAAGTGACGCTGACCGGCGTCCTCAACACCCTTGAAATCCGTGATCAGAACGGTGACCTGGTCGCGTCCTTCAGCAATGCCAACTGGACTCTTGCGGCGTTCATCAACGCCATGGAAGAACTGCTGATCAATGACAACGAGGGGCCGTTCAACAACCTGCTGAACCTTCAGCCGATCAACGTGGACGCCAGTGCATCCACCGGTGCAATCGAGGGTTACCTCGACGGCGTGACCGTGCCGGTAACGGCAACAGGATCCGATTTCAACGATACGCTTGTCGGCGGTGACGGCAACGACACCCTGCTGGGCGGCGACGGATCTGACGAGATCCGCGGCGGAAACGGCAATGATTCCATCAACCCCGGCGACAACACCGATTTCGATTATATCCTTACCGGAGCAGGCAACGACACTGTCAACCTGGGCGATATCCAGGTCGGGTTTGTTGAGATCGACCACCGTGATCTGAATGCGGGGATCACTGCAACCATCAATGGCAACACCAATACCGGGACGATCAACAAGGGCGCGAACGGCACGACAACCATTCTGGATGTTGCGGGCGCGATGTTCTCCGACGGTTTCCTGCTGACCGGGTCGAACCATGACGACACGTTCAACGTGACCGTGGCAAATGGCGGGTGGATGTCGCTGCGCGGTCTCGACGGCGTGGACAACTACGTGATCAACCCGAGTTCCGGCAATGTGCGCATCGATTTCCGCTCCAACTCCGTGCAAAATGGCGTGAATGTGAACCTGGCCACCGGTGTCATTGCCAACGATGGCTTTGGCAACACGGAAACGATTTCCGGGAACGGTTCTGTGTGGGAAATCCGCGGCACCCATCTCAATGACACCATGACCGGCAGCAACGGCGACGAAAGCTTTATCGGGCTTGCCGGGAATGACAACATCAACGGGGCTGGCGGTTTCGACCGGCTGCGGTTCGACAGCGGTGCGAATGTCACCAGCCTGTTTGTCGACATGCAGAACGGGACGGCCAGCGGTTTCGCGAACGGGGTTGCCCTGAACACGACCTTCACCGGGATCGAACATATCCGCGGGACGCGCAATGGCGACAACATCATCGGTGCCGATGGCGGTGTCCGGATCGAAACCCGTCAGGGCAATGACACGCTGACCGGTGGCAATGGCAATGACACCCTCGAAGGCGGCACCGGCAACGATACGTTGAACGGGGTAGCCGGGAATGACGTCATTCGCGCCGGGATTGGCAACGATATGGCAGACGGTGGTGACGGTAACGATGCGCTGTTCGGTGATGGCGGCTTTGACACCATGCACGGTGGTGCGGGCGATGACACGGTCGATGGCGGTAACGGCGCCGATTCACTCTATGGCGGTGCGGGCAACGACCTGATCATCGGCTCCGACGGCTTTGACCAGCTGTTCGGTGAAGCGGGCAACGATACGCTTCAGGGCGGCAATACCAATGATTACCTCTTTGGCGGTGACGGGAATGACCTGCTGCTTGGCGGTCTGAACATCGGCACATCCACCGAGCTGCTGGACGGCGGCGCGGGCAACGACACGCTGCGGGGCGAAGGCGGGTTTGACCTGCTGCGCGGTGGCGATGGCGATGACGTGCTGGACGGCGGCAACCAGGCGGACAACCTGTACGGTGATGCCGGGAACGACACGCTGTTTGGCGGTGCCGGGTTTGACCGTCTGTTTGGCGGCACTGGGGACGATGTGCTGAACGGCGGCGATGGGCCTGATGGCCACTTTGGCCAGCAGGGCAACGACACCATCTATGGCGGCGACGGCAACGACCGGTTCTTCGGCGGCACCGGTAACGATCTGATCCTGGCCGGAAACGGCAACGACACGATCTATGCCGACAGTGGTTTTGATACGCTGAACGGCGGCGCGGGCAATGACCTTTTGTTCGGGTTCTTCAACGCGGATACCTTTGTCTTCGAGGCGGGTCACGGCAATGACACCATCGGTGATTTCGACGAGTTCAACGCCGGCGAACGGATCGATTTCAGCGGTCTTGGCACGATGAACAACCTCACCCAGGTGCTGAATGCCTCGACCCAGATCGGCAACAACGTGGTCATCAACACCGGTGGCGGCAACTCCATCCAGTTGAATGGCGTGCAGCTTGCCGACCTCGACGCGAGCGACTTCATCTTCTGAGGAAGCAGTCAGCCGGGAGCGTCCCAGAGGGTGCTCCCGGCGCTTTATCTACCTTTCCAGACCGGATCGCGCTTTTCCGCAAAGGCGCGGGCGCCTTCCATCTGATCTTCGGAGGCATAGAGCGCATCGACGGTCCTGAGCTGGCGCCGGGTGATCCGGTTCATCGCATCCTGAAACTTCGAATCCTCCGCGTCGCGAACGATTTCCTTGATCGCCGCATAGACCAGCGGCGGGCCGGACGCGAGCAGGCGGGCAAGTTCCCAGGCCCGGTCCATCAGTTGATCGGCTGGCAGGATTTCATTGACCAGCCCCCAGCCCTTCGCCTCCTGCGCATCGAACCAGCGGCCGGTCAGCAGCAGTTCCATGGCGATGTGATAAGGGATGCGTTTCGGCAATTTCACCGATGCCGCATCTGCAACCGTACCTGACCGTATCTCGGGCAGGGCAAAGGTGGCATGATCGGCGGCAAGGATCATGTCCGCGCTCAGGGCAAGCTCCAGCCCGCCGCCGCAGGCAATCCCGTTCACGGCCGCGATGACCGGTTTGTTCAGATCCCGCAGTTCCTGCAGCCCCCCGAAACCGCCGACCCCGTAATCGCCATCAACCGCGTCACCCTCGGAGGCTGCTTTCAAATCCCAGCCGGGGCAAAAGAACTTGTCTCCGCCCCCGGTGATGATGGCCACCCGCAGCGCCGGATCATCGCGGAATGCGGCAAAGACCTCGCCCATCTGGCAGGAGGTTTTCAGGTCGATGGCATTGGCCTTTGGCCGGTCGAGCGTGACCTTGAGGATGGCACCGTCGCGGTGGGTCTTGATCGGGGTCTCGGTCATGTTCAGTCCTTTTCAACGTCGCGCCGCAACAGGGCGTCTGCGGCGATTGCATCGTCCCTCGTACAGAGCAGAGGGTTTATCTCGACTTCCTGCAAGCCCTGGACATGCGCCAGGACAAAGTCCTGCACCGCCATGATGGCATCCAGTATGCGGTCCATCTGCGCGGGCGGCCTGCCCCTGTATCCCATCAGTATGGGTGCCATGCGCAGCCTGCCGATTGCTGTCAGGATAGCTTCCCTGCGGGTCGGCACCAGCAGCGAAACAGTATCATCCAGCAGTTCCGCCGATGTGCCACCGGCCCCCACAGTCAGGATGAACCCATGGGCCGGGTCATGCACAACCCCGATCAGCAGCTCGGCGATGCTGTTGGTGATCATTTCCTCGACCAGGTAGCTGTCAACCGGCATTGCCGCGGCGGCAGCGGCAACATCATCACCACAGGTCAGGTTCAGGCGCACCGCACCTGCCTCGGTCTTGTGGGCGATGCCCGCTCCTTTCAGCGCCACCGGAAATCCGATCTCCTCGGCTGCGCTTGCCGCTTGCGCGCTTCCCTCGCAACGCCGGGATACGGGACAGCGTAGCCCGTGGTCCGCGAGCAGATCTTTGGCGTCTCCCTCGGCCAGCAGCACGGGGGCCACGGCGGGGGCCGCCAGATGAACCGGATCGACGTCGCTTTCGACCGGGAGTGCGGCATGTGCGCAGGCCATCAGCGCCTCGTTCAGGCCGCAGAAAGGGGTAATCCCCTGCGCCATCAGCATCTCTGCGACGTGCTCGGGCATCAGTTCGGGCAGGGTGGCGACCATGCCGTATCTCGCACCTGTCTGTTGCGAAGCCGCAATGACGGCCTCGATCACGCAATCCCAATCGGAGGGGTCACATCGGTCGCTTCGGGGGAAATCGACGATCAGCAGCGTGATCGCAATACCGGGGTCGGCCATCCCCGCAAAGGCGGCGGTCATCGCGGGCACGTCCCGCCAGATGTAGGTGTGATAATCCAGCGGATTGGCCAGTGCGACACGCGGGCCAAGCACATCCCGCAGGGTGGTCTTTTGCCTTGCCCCGAGCGGCGGGAAGTCGAGCCCCGCAGCGGTGCCGGTATCGGCCGCCAGGCTGGCCTCTCCGCCGGAGCAGCTGATCGTGGCAATCCTGTTGCTTTCCAGCGGACCCGCCACATGCAGCAGTTTCAGGGTTTCCAGAAAGGTTGGCAAATCGGTCACCCGCGCAATGCCGAGCCTGCGCAGCAGAGCCGCTGCACCTGCATCCCGCCCGGCCAGAGACGCAGTATGCGAGATTGTCGCCTGCTGCGCCTGTGCCGATTGCCCCACCTTGATCGCGACGATGCGTTTGCCAAGGCTTTGCGCATAGCGGGCCAGCGCTTCGAACTTGCGCAGATCCCCGATGCCTTCGATATGCAGGCCCAGGGCCGTCACCCTGGGGTCCTGCAGTACCGCCATGCCGATGTCGGAAAGTCCGCATTGCGCCTGATTTCCGGCGGTAATCACATAGGCAAGGGGCAGGGCGCGGGCCTGCATCGTCAGGTTGATCGCGATATTGGAGCTTTGCGTGACAATCGCGACGCCCCGTTCCACCCGCTTGCCGCCATGCTGATCCGGCCAGAGCAGCGCGCCATCCAGAAAGTTGATGAACCCGTAGCAATTCGGCCCGAGAATTGGCATGTCGCCTGCCGCCTGCAAAAGGGCGGCCTGATGATCCACGCCTTGCGCGTCTTCTGCCTGAGCCTCAAGAAAGCCTGAGGCAAAGCAGACCGCGCCGCCCGCACCGCCCCTGGCCAGTTGTCCGGCAATGTCGATGGTCGCGGCCCGGTTGACACCGATGAAGGCGGCATCCGGCGGGGCGGGCAGCGCATCGACGTCGGGAAAAACCTCCAGACCGGAAATGGTGCCGGCGCTGGGGTGCACCGGCCATATCTTGCCTTCGAACCCCATCTTCTGGCATTGCGCGACAACCGCACGGCACCATGCGCCACCGCCGATGACTGCGATGGACCGGGGTTTCAGCAGCCTGGACAGCTCCCGTGTCATGCGCCCAATGGCCGCAACAGGTCGCGCGAAATGATGTGGCGCTGGATTTCCGATGTCCCGTCCCAGATCCGCTCCACCCGCGCGTCGCGCCAGAACCGCTCAATCGGGAAGTCGTCCATCAGGCCCATTCCCCCGAAGATCTGGAGGGTGGTGTCGGTCACCCGCGCGAGCGCCTCTGATGCGTAGAGTTTGGCAGAGGCGATTTCGCGGTTTGCCGGCAGGCCCTGGTCCAGCCGCCAAGCCGCAGCAAGGGTCAGCCAGTCGGCAGCGTCGATTTCAGTGATCATATCGGCGATCTGAAAGCTGACGCCCTGGAACTTGCCGATCTGCTGGCCGAATTGCCTGCGCTCGGCCGCATAGTGCAGGGCGTAGTCGAAACACCTGCGCGCGCGCCCGACGGAGAATGCCGCAACCGTCAGTCGCGTGGCATAAAGCCATTCATTCATCACCTCGAACCCGCCATCGACCTTGCCCAGCACCTGGGCGTCGGACAATCGGCAGTTGTCGAAGTAGAGGATGCAGTTCTTGTAGCCCTTGTGGCTGACGGAGTTGTATCCGTCGCGCACCTCGAACCCCTTGGTGCCCTGGTCCACGAGGAAGGTCGTTATCCGCTTCTTGGGGCCTTTTGGCGTTTCATCCACGCCGGTCGCGACGAAGACGATGAAGAAGTCGGCATGTTCCGCGCCGGAAATGAAGTGTTTGGAGCCATTCACAACCCAGTCACCGCCATCCCGCACGGCACTGCATTTCATGCCCCGCACATCGGAACCGGCGTCGGGCTCTGTCATTGCCAGCGCGTCCATCCGCTCGCCACGCACGGCGGGAAGCAGGTAGCGTTCGCGCTGATCATCGTTGCAAGCCATCAGGATGTTCTGGGGGCGACCAAAGAAATGGGTCAGCGCCATAGAGCCGCGTCCAAGTTCGCGCTCGACAAGGGTAAAGTCGGTATGGCTGAGCCCGGCACCGCCGACCTCTTCGGGGAAATTGCAGGCATAGAAACCGAGGTCGATCACCTTTTGCTTGATCTGTTCGCCAAGTTCGCGCGGGACCTGTCCGGTCCTTTCGACCTCTGCCTCGTGGGGGTAGATCTCTTTCTCCACAAAGCTCCGCACGGTGGAGACGATCATTTCCTGTTCTTCGGTCAGTCCAAAATTCATTCCCGTTCCCTCACGCGATCCATTCCGGGGTCAGGCTATCGCTCTTGCGCAGTCAGGATGTGCAGACTTATGGTCTGACTATGCAGAGTTTGAATAATTCAGGCAAAGCCACTACCCGCATCGGAATCCTGCTGTTTGACGGGTTTTCGAACCACTGCCTGGCCAACACGGTGGAGCCGTTGCGGGCTGCAAATCATCTGGGCCGACGGGTGCATTACCGGTGGGAATATCTGACGCTGTCGGGCGCCGCGGCAATCAGCTCAAGCGGATTGCAGATCGTGCCTGACGGGCCGCTGAAGGATGCTGCGGGTGATCTGCTGATGGTGATGCCGTCATATGGGGTCAGGTCGTATCTGACCGACCCGGTGTTGCGCGGGCTGCGGTCCGCATCGGCGCGTTTCGCGAATCTGGCGGGTCTCGACATGGGCAGTTGGCTGCTGGCGGCGGCGGGGTTGCTGAATGGTCGGATTGCCACGATCCATTGGGAGGAACTGACCGCCTTTGCCGAAGCCTTTCCCGATCTGACCGTGGCGCGGGAACGCTTCATCCTGGACGGCAACCGGATCACCTGCTCCGGGGCGATGGCGAGCTTTGACCTGGTGCTGCATCTGATCGTGCAGGCGCAGGGACCCGCGCTGGCACTGGAGGTCGAACAGCTTTTCATGGCGCCGGGCGCGACGCCGTCTGTCCCTTCGGTGACAGCCAGAACGCGGCTGTCCCGCCGCGCGGTGGCGGTGATGCAGGACCACATCGAAACCCCCTTGCCCTTGCCGCAGGTGGCCGAAGCCAGCCGATGTTCGCAGCGTGCGCTGGAACTGGCGATCCGCAAGGATTTCGATATGACCCCGCAGCAGCTCTACAAGGTGCTGCGTCTGAACATGGCGCGGCGGCTGGCGGAAACGACGTCACTGCCACTGGCCGAGGTCGCACTGAGATCGGGCTACCGAAACGCCAGCGCGATGACACGGGCCTTTCGCGAAAGGTTCGATATGACACCGGGTCAATGCCGCAACCATGTTGATGATCAATTGCCAGACAGAGACAAATCGGATAGGACTTAATGCGCCTGATTATATGAATTAATTTACTGTTTCGGGGGAAATTCAATGTCTATCACCGTCACCAGTTCCGGGATGAGCCCGGATCACGATCCGACTGCGTTCTTCTGCGGATGCGATTCCTGCATGGCTGAAAAAGAAGAAAGCGGGGCCCTGCCGGATGATGCAGCGCCAGAGATTGGTCCCGACATCGGTGAAACGCCAGGAACCGCCGGTACGATCAACGTTGGGCAGACCATCGTCAACACGATCGACGTAGCGAATGACAATGACTGGTTCCGCATCACGTTGACCGCCGGGCAAAGCATTCAGATCACGTTGAACGGGTCGTCCGTTGGCGGCGGCACCCTGTCCGATCCTTTGGTGCGGCTATACGATGCATCCGGCAGTATTATTGACAGCGATGACGATGGTGGTCCGGGTCTGAACTCCCTGTTGAACTTCTATTCCGAGAACGGCGGCGTTTTTTATATTTCTGCTGAAGCTTACGGGTCCAATACGGGCACATATACACTTTCGGTTCAGGAAGTAACGTTCAACCCCAATGATTCCTGGGAGGACTCGCCAGACTTCGCCAGCCCGCTGCTCGACTCGATTTCCTGGGATACACGGTTCGATCACAACGTGATCACAGTCTATTTCGGCGAGGCTGGCTATACTGCAGATGGCGTTACCTCCGAGGGTTTCAATGCCTATGAGCGGCAGCAATTCATGCGCGCTTTCGACGCAATCGAAGCCGTCACGAACCTGACCTTCAACATCGTGAACTCCGGTGACGGGGCCGATTGGGAACTGATCCTGGATACCAATGAACTGGATGGCGTCTATGGCCGTTTCAACCCGCCGGGCTATGGCGGTGACGGGAACGATGGTGTCGGCCAGTTTGCCGGCAACCTCTGGGATCGCTTTGCCGGTGGCGACCTGACCGAAGGCGGGTTCGGGTATTTCACCATCATGCACGAGTTGCTGCACGGCCTCGGGCTGGCGCACCCCCATGATACGGGCGGCGATTCGTCCGTCATGCCGGGTGTGGGATCTTCGCGAGATGATTTCGGGGACTTCAACATCAACCAGGGTGTGTTCACCATGATGTCCTATAACCCGGGGTATCACACCGGCACGCCGGGGTCGGCCCCCGCCGATGGGACCGGTGACGGCACCGGTGTTCCCTATGGCTACGCCGCCGGACCGATGGCGCTTGATATTGCCGTGCTTCAGGGTCTCTATGGGGCCAATAATTCACATAACAGCGGCAATACCACCTATGTCCTGCCGACCGGCACAGGCGCGGGTGTGTTCTGGTCGACGATCTGGGATTCCGGTGGCAACGACACCATTCGCCACAATGGTGCCGGGGCGGCCGTGATTGATCTGCGGGCCGCGACCCTGGCGGTCGAAATGGGAGGCGGTGGTTTTGTTTCCGCCGTAAACGGCACCCGTGGCGGGTTCACCATTGCGGCGGGTACGGTCATCGAGAACGCGGTTGGCGGAAATGCCGGCGATCTGATTTTCGGCAACCAGGCCAACAACCAGCTTTCCGGCTTCGGTGGCTTTGACACCATGCACGGCGGCGCGGGCAATGACACGATTGATGGCGGTAACGGCGCCGATTCACTCTATGGTGGCGCGGGCAACGACCTGATCATCGGTTCCGACGGCTTTGACCAGCTGTTCGGTGAAGCGGGCAACGACACGCTGCAGGGCGGCAATACCAATGATTATCTCTTTGGCGGTGACGGGAATGACCTGCTGCTTGGCGGTCTGAACATCGGCACATCCACCGAACTGCTGGACGGCGGTGCGGGCAACGATACGCTGCGGGGCGAGGGCGGGTTTGACCTGCTGCGCGGTGGCGATGGCGATGACGTGCTGGACGGCGGCAATCAGGCGGACAACCTGTACGGTGATGCCGGGAACGACACGCTGTTTGGCGGTGCCGGGTTTGACCGTCTGTTTGGCGGCACTGGGGACGATGTGCTGAACGGCGGCGATGGGCCTGATGGCCACTTTGGCCAGCAGGGCAACGACACCATCTATGGCGGCGACGGCAACGACCGGTTCTTCGGCGGCACCGGTAACGATCTGATCCTGGCCGGAAACGGCAACGACACGATCTATGCCGACAGTGGTTTTGATACGCTGAACGGCGGCGCGGGCAATGACCTTTTGTTCGGGTTCTTCAACGCGGATACCTTTGTCTTCGAGGCGGGTCACGGCAATGACACCATCGGTGATTTCGACGAGTTCAACGCCGGCGAACGGATCGATTTCAGCGGTCTTGGCACGATGAACAACCTCACCCAGGTGCTGAATGCCTCGACCCAGATCGGCAACAACGTGGTCATCAACACCGGTGGCGGCAACTCCATCCAGTTGAATGGCGTGCAGCTTGCCGACCTCGACGCGAGCGACTTCATCTTCTGAGGAACGCGTAACTTTGCCGACAGGAATTTGTCCGCGGCTTCACCTTTTTGAAATTCCCCCCTATGACAGGGGGGAATTATTTTTTGCACTGAGCATTGAGGTTTATCGATGGTTCGTTCGTTCAAGACGCCCTATACCCGCCCGCAACTGGGGGCTTATTTCAAAGGCGTGATGCAGTACCATTATCGCGATGTGATGTGTAACAAGTCACCCTTGGACATCGCATTGTTCCTGCACCTGATTCATGCGGCCAAACCGGCAACCTATATCGAGATTGGCACCAAATTCGGCGGATCGGCCCTGCTGATGCGCGACATTGCCAAGATGTACGACATTGACATGAAGATCGTCACCATTGACCGAAGCCCGCCCGAGGTGGACAGCCGGTTTGATGGCATCCAGTTCGTGCAGGGCAATGTTATGGACATGGAAGGGACGTGGGCACGGAACAACCTGTTCGATCTGCCGCGGCCCTGGCTGATCTGCGAGGACAGCGCGCATACCTATGATGCCTGCATGGGCGTGCTCAGGTTCTTTCAAGAGCATCTGCACAAAGGCGAATACCTGGTCATGGAAGATGGCATTCTGGCGGAGCTTGACCTGGGCGATAAATTTGACGGAGGTCCCAGCCGTGCGCTGGAGGAATTCCTGGACAACAATCCCGGCGTTTACGAGATCGACACCAGCTATTGTGACATGTTCGGGATCAACGCCACGACGAACCCGAACGGCTATCTGCGCAAGCTGTAAGCGAGACTTGGAAAAACTGCCATGACGACACCGGAATTCTCCGAAAACATCAGGTTGATCATCTGGGACCTGGACGAAACCTTTTGGGACGGGACGTTGACTGAGGGCGGCATCTCCTATCGCGACGATCACCATCAGCTGGTTATTGACCTGGCCAAGCGTGGCATCATGAGTGCGATCTGTTCGAAGAACGAACATGAACCGATCGAGGCGTTGCTGAAGGAAAAGGGGCTGTGGGACTATTTTATCTTCCCCAGCATCGACTGGACGCCGAAAGGCCCCCGGATCAAGGCGATGCTTGAGACCATCGGGTTGCGGGCCGCGTCGACCCTGTTCCTGGACGACAATGCGATGAACCTTGCCCAGGCCGAACATGTTAATCCGGGTCTGAACTGTGCCTTGCCGGATGTCATTCAGCATCTGCGGGACGCACCGCAGTTACGGGGCAAGGATGACAGCGGCCTGACCCGCCTGGCGCAGTACAAGGTCACCGAGAAAAAGGCCGAAGCCGCAAAAGTCACCGGCGGCGACACCGCGGCCTTTCTGCGGCAGTCCAACGTAAAGGTCTTTATAGAATACGACGTCGAAGCGCATCTTGACCGGGCCGTGGAGCTGGTCAACCGCACGAACCAGCTGAATTTCACCAAGAACCGGCTGCCCGACGATCCTGAGGTGGCCAGGCAAGAGCTGAGCAAGAGGCTGGCGCATAACACGACCGATGCGGCATTGATCCGTGTGCGTGACGATTTCGGCGATTACGGTTTTGTGGGATTCTACATGACCAGGCGGGTGAACAATTCACGGACGCTGGAACATTTCTGTTTTTCCTGCCGCACCCTGAACATGTACATTGAGCACTGGGTTTATGCATTCCTCGGCCGTCCGCGCCTGACCGTGGAAGGCGAGGTACTGTCAGATGTCCATAATCCCGATATCGACGTGGACTGGATCACCCCCGCCAACATCGAAGACATGGATGCGCCCAGTGCAGGCGCTGATCTGAGGTTCGATCACATCTTTGCGCGGGGCGGCTGTGATCTGGCAAGTCTGATGCATTACTTCACGCTGCATGCCGACAAGATCGTGGAAGAATTCAACGAACCCAGGAATGGACAAATGTTCCGCCGCGATCATTCGGCGTTCCTGATGCCTGCGCTGGAGGGGGGGCTGACCCCTGCCCAGATCGATGCGGCCGCCGGCCTTGGTTACATGCCAGAGGACTTTCACAGTGACCTGCCGGATCTTGGAACGGGCCATGGGCTTTACTTCCTGAGCTTCTGGGCCGATTCGGATCTCCCCATCTACCGGCATCGTGCAACTGATTTGCGTGTGCCCTATTGGCTGATAGGGGCCCAGAACCACAACCTTATCGACCGCGCCGACTTGCGCGCCACCATTGCGAAGACCGATCTTCATAAGGAACGTCTGGAGGTTCTGTGCAGGGACTATGAGTATGAGGGAATCATGTCTCAGTCAGAGATGGAGCAGCGGTATGCAGCGGTACTTGACCAACTTCCCGCAATGGCCGAGGTGGTGATGATCCTTGCGGCTGAGCGTGGTCCTCTGCATTTCAAGGACCCGAACAAGCCGTCGCATCCATTTCATCAGCGCCTGAACGCGGCGCTTAGAAATGTGGCACAGGGCCGGACAAACGTCATGTTGCTGGACCCGGCGGCGCTGATTGAGGGTGCTGAGGATATGATCGACCTCAACCACTTCAAACGCGATGTCTATCATCGTATGTACCGCGCCATATTGGACCGGTTCACAAACGCCAAAGCTGCCTGAGCGGCCAAGAAGACTTCAGATCGGAAATCGACTAATGCCCAAGACCTTCAACAATCTCTTTCTGAGCATCGGTGCCATGAAAGCCGGGACAACCTGGCTTTACGCCGTTCTGGCACAGCATCCGGCGCTCCACTTTGCGCTGGAGAAAGAGATTCACTATTTCTACCACAAGTATGTCGACAAGAACATGCTGAGCGAAAAGTACCGGCTGGCAGAAGCAAAGAACCGGTATCTGATGCGGTATGACCCTGAAAAGGCGAACATTGATGCGATCCAGAAAAACCTGCATTGGGTCAGCGCCTATCTGAACCGTCCGGTGGATGATTTCTGGTATCGCAATCTGTTCCAGATGCGCGACCGCGAGATCTACGCCTGCGACTTCTCGAACCTCAATGCCCAGCTCCCGGTGGAAGCATGGCCGCAAATTTCCGCCAAGTGCAACAATCTCAGGGTGCTTTATACCATGCGCGACCCGATCAAGAGGTTGTGGAGCCATGCCAAATTCCACCTTCAGATCACCGGTGCTGTAGACAACCTGAACACCTGGGGCCCTGATCAGTTCAACGAATTCGTGCGCCGTCCGCACATCTGGCGCAACGCCGAATACGGACAGGTCCTGCGCACGATGCGCGAGGGGCTGGACCCGAAACAGCGAAAAGTCATCTTTTACGAGGACATCCACGCGGACCAGCGTGGCATGTTGCGTCAAATTGAAGAGTTTCTGGGCCTGCCGGCCTTCAATTACTCACAAGCAATCCTCGACCGCCGGTTTACCGAAAGCGTCAAACACGAGATGCCGCCATTCTTCCCCGAGCTGTTTGCAGACGACATCAAACGAATACGCTCGGAAATCGAAGCCGAAGGATTTACCCTGCCCGAGAAATGGGGCTGACAGTCCCAAAGCTTGCAGGGCTATTTGTCCAACATCTCGCGATGGTAGCGGCGGAGAAGGAAAAGCCCTGCCATCAGCGTAATCAAGCCGACCAGTATCGGATAGCCGACCGAAACATAGTTCGGATGATAGAATGGGTAAAATCCATCCCGCATCATGCCAATGATATGGATGATCGGGTTGTACCAAAGGTAGTTTGAGTAAGGCTCCGGAATACTCTCAAACAAGAAGAAAACGCATGAGACGATGAATAGCGGGCGGTTCAGGATCGCCCAGGCCGTCTGCCAGATCGGGTATGCGAGAATCAGAAAGGCATTCAATGTGCCGATCCCAGTCGCGAGGAAGACGATCATGACGTAGGCGGTCACGATCTTTGTAAAATCAAAGGTCGTCGATACGTTGGAGATCGACAGGATAAAGATCAGGACGATGCTGTGCACTGACAGTAACGTGATCAGGCCGAGAAGCAGCCTCGCTATGAGCGCATCGACGAATGTCACCCGTGGATAGGAAAGTAGTGCGCGGCTGAAAATCATTGATTGACCCAGCTTTCCCGACAAATCCATATACATCAACAGCGGCAGGATGCCCGTGGCGTAGAAAAGGGAAAATACAGTTCCCAGCGGCGGCGATCTGAAGCCGACTGAAAAAATGACACTCAGCAATGCGATACCTGCCGCCGGTTCAAGAACGGCCCAGACATACCCGCCGGGTGAACGTCCGTAAGTGGTCGTAATTTCACGAAGGATCAGCGCCATGATAGCCCTGACGGAAGCGAATGACGTGCGCTGCTCGCGCAGAGTGGCTGTTTGTTCTGTCGACATCGGGCCATCCCTCCTGTCTGGATACCACCTGCGTTCTGATGTAACGGTACGCGAGATAAGGCAAGTTCTTTAGACAGAAAAGACATCTCAATGGCTGAACCCAAAGCGCAAACTCCCAAGCCGGCCGGAAATGCTCAGCCGAAAACGCCGAACGAAACATCGGTAAAGGCTGACAATCAAGCGAGCCAGCCCGCAGCCAAGCCCGCACCGGAAGCCGCGAAACCGGCAGCAGCCGGAACAGACCCAAAACCGGCGACTCCAGCACCTGCGGCCAAACCGGCCGGAAACGCTCAGCCGAAGCCGCAAAATCCGGCACCCGCGGCCAAACCGGCAGCCCCAAAACCGGCAGCCGGGGCCAAGGTTGATTCTGATCTGGCGGAGCCCGCGCCGCCGCGCCAGCAGCCCGGAGAGGCCAAGATCCCTGTTGGCAGGACTGCAATTCCCGCGAAAACCAAGGGGCGCCACGTCTTTTTGCTGTCTTCCTTCGTGTTTGTCGTACTTGTGCCCGCGTTTTTCACGGCTTTCTATCTGTGGACCCGGGCAGCAGATCAATATGCGTCCGACGTGGGGTTCTCTGTCCGGACGGAGGAAAAGAGTTCGGCCATCGAGCTTCTGGGCGGCATAACGGAATTGTCCGGCTCCAGTTCATCAGACACGGATATTCTATACGCGTTCCTGTCCAGTCAGGAACTGGTCCGCAAGGTCAATGCCAAAGTGGATCTGCGTGCGATCTGGTCCCGCGTCGATATAGAACAGGACCCGTTCTTTGCCTTTGATCCTTCGGGTACGATTGAGGATCTTCAGGATCATTGGGATCGGATGATTTCGATCGTGTATGACAGCGGAACAGGTCTGATCGACCTGGAGGTCCTGGCCTTTGATCCCGTAGATGCGCAGAAAATCGCGCAGGCCATTCTTGAGGAATGTGATTCCATGATCAACGCGCTTTCCAGCATCGCGCGGCAGGATTCCATCAAGTACACGCTGGAAGAACTGGAAAACGCGGTCGAAAGGCTGAAGAATGCGCGCCGGACGCTGACGGAATTTCGCAACAGAACCCAGATTGTGGACCCCAGCATCGACACGCAGAACCAGATGGGTCTGCTCGTTACCCTGCAGCAACAACTGGCTGATTCGCTGATCGAATACGATCTGCTGCAAGACACCACGCGGGAAAACGATCCTCGCGTCACACAGGCCGAACGCCGGATTGAAGTGATCAATGCCCGTATCGCATCAGAGCGGCGCAAGCTGGGGCTCGGTGAAAATGGCGGCAGCGGCGAAGCCTTTGCCAACCTTGTCGGCGAATATGAGGGTCTGATTGTGGACCGCGAATTTGCCGAACAGGCCTATACAGCCGCGCTGGCCGCGCATGACGGGGCACTGGCAGAGGTGCGCAAGCAAAGCAGATACCTTGCGGCGCATGTGAAACCGACATTGGCAGAAAAGTCCGAGCACCCCAAACGGGTCAAGATCATGTTGTTCCTGCTGCTGTTCAGCTTCTTCGTATGGTCGATCCTGTGTCTGGTCTTCTACAGCTTGCGGGACCGCAAGTAGGAGCGTCCGATGATCCAGCTGGATAACCTGACAAAGTATTTTCGGACGCGAAACGGATATCAAACGATTGTCGAGAACCTGACGGCAACGTTTCCGACAGGGGCGTCCGTGGCTTTGTTGGGCCGCAACGGTGCGGGCAAGAGCACATTGCTGAAGCTCATTGCCGGGACGATCCGGCCGACATCGGGCCGGGTACTCTCGACGGGAAGCATCTCGTATCCTGTTGGCTTTGCCGGGTCATTTCACCCCGATCTGACAGGTGCGCAGAACACACGTTTTGTGGCGCGATTGTACGGGTACGATACGGACAGCCTGCTTGAGTTCGTGACTGAATTTGCGGAGTTGGGCGGCCATATGCACATGCCATTGCGGACCTATTCCTCTGGTATGCGCGCGCGCCTTTCTTTCGGGGTCTCCATGGGGATTCCCTTCGATACCTATCTGGTCGACGAAATTACAGCGGTTGGCGATGGTGCCTTTCGGGCGAAATCGGCAGCAGTTTTTGATGATCGGATGGAAAGATCCGGTGCCATCGTGGTAACCCACTCGCCCCCGATGGTCCGCCGCATGTGCAACAAGGCTGTTGTTCTCGAAAACGGGGATATCCAGTTTTTCGACGATATCGAAGAGGCGCTGGAGCTGCATGAAATGCAGATGAAGCAGCCGCCAAACCGGTAATCAGTTTGCCAAGAGCCTGTGCAGCAGAGCCCGGGCCCGTTCATCAAAGACGTCTGGTGACCATTCGCGGTGCCAGACCGTTCTGATCTGCTGCCGCAGCGCGCGGTCGGCAGCACGCGCATTGCGAAGAAACTCGGTTACCTGTTTGCCAGACGTTTCCAGATCGGAAGGGTCAATCTTGATGCCCATCGGATGCCTGTCGACCAGCGCATCGGCACCTTCGAAGTCGGCCAGGATGATAGGCAGCCCGGCCTCAAATGCCTCAAGGGTGCCGATGGGTGTTCCTTCGTAGCGCGATGTCAGCAAATATGCGTCTGCGGCCCTCAGCAAAGGGCGAACATCCTGCACCGGACCGATGCAATAAATCCGGGCGCATGTGGCTGCGGGGACAAGCCCGGCGATTTCGGCCTGGAACTTTTCCGTATCCGTTCCCGTACCGCACAGCATCAGATGGGTGTTCTCTGGCAGATGGTTCATGAGCCGCACAGCACATGCGTAGTTCTTTTGCCGGCCAGCACGTCCGGTCATCACGAGGGTGGGGTCCTTCGGGCGGGTGAATGGGGGCAATTCACCCAGGTCGGAACAATTTGGCAGAACGTGAATGCCATGGCGCGCCAGGCGACTTGCCCCGATCATTTCCCGTGCGCGATCCGCCATATCCTGGGACAGGAAAATGATATTGGTCGGCGGGCATGTCCGCATCAGGGCCTTTTCCAGCGTCAGGGACAGAAAGCTGGCGTAGGGTTTGTGCCCCTTTCCATAGGGCAATCCGTGAATGGTAAATGCGGTCGTACCCTTTGGCCGCCACAGCCGCAGCGCCAGGGCCATCCGCCCCATCAGAGAGGGAAACCGGGGGTGAATCCAGGTCAGATCGGCCCGTGATCCGCGCAGAAATGCCAGAAAGCCCCGCCAGCCGCGCCACATATGCCCCAGCGACAACCTGCTGCTGAGACCGCTCAATGTGATGTGGCGGCTGCCCAGCTCTGCCAGCGCATCGTAACCGCCATGGTTGATGTCGCTGATCACCGTCACGTCCGCAATGCCGTCAAACGCCTTGGCGAGGTGGCAGATATGGCGCGGCACGCCGGATGGAATGCCTTCTCCTCCGACGAGAAGCACCTTTGGCAATGGGTCAGATCCGGCCAAGTGTTGCGGCCCCCCAAAAGCCGATGTTGCCTAGAACAGTTTGCCGGAAGGGCCCGATGCGGCGCAAACCCGTAAGCCGGGGCATGAACGGCGCGCCGCGCGCAGCAGAGAATTCATCGAGGATTTGCCGGTTCTCCTCTGTCAGCAAGCCGCGCGCCTGATCCAGCGCGAGGATATTGCTTTGCAGCCGGTCAGAGAAGGCACCGCGCAGAACGGCGAGTTTGCGTTTGGCCTGTTGTGCCAGGCTGTGGCCTGCACCGATCACGTTGGCTTCATGCTGCCGGTACAACAGGCAGGGAGGCCCGTTGTCAAAGATGACCTGGCCCCCGGCGCCGGTGATCAGAAGGTAGAGCCACCAGTCATGGGCAAAAACGCGGTCCGTCAGCTGCGCAGCCTCGCGGGCAAGGCGCGCTGCAGCGGGATTGAGCAGGATCGCATTTCCCGAAGCAACGTTTTCGATCAGGGCATTGCGAAAACAACATGACCTTTCGATCAGGGGCGAGGGATGCCGCTGATCCGTTTCGGGCCGCCAGTACCATCTGCGCGCGGCATAAAGCGTCGGAATCTCGCCGCTGTCCTGCAATGCTGCCATCCCGCGCGCCAATTTGTCCGGCATCCAGATGTCATCCTGATCGGCAAATCCGACATGGTTCGCATCGTCGGGAAGATCGCGTATCAACTGCATGAAATTGGCGGAAAACCCCAGTTCAGGGCCTGCTTTGACAACCACCTGTCCAGGGTGTTTGGCGGCGAAGGTCTTCAGAACCGATGGCGTATCGTCGGTCGAGCCATCGTCGCTGAAGATCACGTGCCAATGGGGGTAGCTCTGTTCGGAGATGCTGCCGAGTTGTTCAGGCAGGAAGGCGGCACCGTTGTGGACACCCATCAACAGGGTCACATCCTTGGAAGGCAGGAGGTTATCGGGGGGCGTCATGTGGTATGTCCGTCCATTCCAGGGCGACGAATGGTGTAGATATTCGGGCTGAACTAGACTATCCGTGCCGCGGCGGAAAGCTCAAGGGAACACTTTTGTGGCAAGACTTTTCAGACTGAATTTGATTCGACGTTTTATTTCCAGCTATCGCGAAGAAGGACCAGGAGAAGCATTTCGCAAGGCCCGTACCTATACCGGGATGAAGCTGCGCAAACTGGGCGCGGGCACCATTGGCCAGACGGCGCAGGGGGTTGCGCGATCTGACGACCAATACCTGCATGGCATTTGGCAGGACCTTGCCCGCAAAGAGGCTTTTCATATCATGACGGCCCCCGCCGTTTTGCAGAAACGTCGCCAGATTGCGATGATCGGTGACCTGAACTTGCCGCAGTGCCGAAAGTACCGGGTGGAGCAGTTGGCAGCCTTCTGGCAGGGGCGTGGGGTTGATTTCGAGTATTCGCATTACCAGGATGTTCCGCGCTCGGCGCGCATCATGCAGAATGCAACACATCTGATGGAATATCGCCTGCAGACCATGCCGGTGACCGAAATGTTCCGGTATGAGGCACGGCGGCTGCGGCTGCCGGTGCTCTATGATCTGGATGATCCGCTTTTCTCTGTCTCTGCCTATGAAACTTACCGCAACATGGAATCCGTTGGCGCCAAACTGAAGGCGCATTTCCTTTCGGAAGCGCCAAAGTACCTTGGCATGATGAATGGTGCGGACATCCTGCAGGTGTCGACGCCGGGCATGGTGGAACATACAGGGCTTTACACATCCAGACCTGTCTACCTGCGCCGGAACTTTGCCGATCAGGAAACACTGGATGCCGGGCGTCTGGCAATGGCGACCCGCCCCGAAGACGACGGCATTTTCCGCGTGGCCTTTGCGAGCGGTTCACAGGGTCACGAAATTGATCTGGCGGAAATCCTGGAACCGCTGGCAGCGTTCATCCTGGATGACCCCAACCGCCGCCTGATGCTGATCGGTCATTTCAAGCCTGAACACCTGCCAGAGGGGCTGATCAAACAGGTAGAGACGACGAAATTCGGGACCTATGCGCTTTATCTCGAAGCGCTTGCGCGGGCGAATTGCGCGGTGATGCCGCTGTGCGACGATATCTTCAACCGGTGCAAGTCTGCTGTCCGGGTGCTGGATGCCTCTGCGGTGGCCGTACCTTCGCTGGTTGGAACGGTTGGAGATTTGGCCGCTGTGGTGAAACATGACCAAACGGGTTTTGTTTGTGCCCAACCCGCTGACTGGATCGAGGCATTGGAGGCGCTGGCGGCCGATCCCGCGTTGCAGCGCAAGTTGGGACAGGCGGCGCGGGAAGAACTGGAAACACGCTGGCACGGGTCAGACGGTACGCATATCATTTCGCCCGAAATCCTGAAGTGGGTCGAGGCATGAGCGCACCCCATATTCTGCTCGCGAATGTCTTTTTTGCGCCGTTCTCCTATGGGGGCGCGACCGTGGTGGCAGAACAGGTCGCTCATGCTCTGGTCGACAACCATGGATACCGGGTGACCGCCGTTTCCATGTGCTGCCGTTATGACCTGGCACCCTACGTTGTGGTCAAGTCAGAGCAGAACGGCATCACCAACTACCTGATCAACGTGCCGGCCAGCCGCAGTTACGGTGAACTTTACGATAACCCGAATGTCACGTCCCGACTGGCTGAGCTGATCGCGACATTGCAGCCGGATCTGGTGCATGCGCATTGCATCCAGGATATGGGCACCGGCATCCTGACCGCTGCGGCAACGCATGATGTGCCGGTTATTCTGAGCATCCACGACTTCTGGTGGATTTGTGACCGTCAGTTCATGATCAAGGTGGATCAGCAATACTGCGGGCAAAGCCCTGTCCGGATTGAACAATGCAAAGGCTGTGTCGACAATTTCTGGGCGGCAAAGATGCGGTTTGACCACGTCCGGCAGATTGCTCAGAAAGCGGCGCGCATCACCTATCCCAGCAACTTCGCTCTGGATCTGTGCGAGACTTCCGGTCTGGCACCTGGCAGCGGGGTGGTTTGGGAAAACGGGGTGCATCACCCCAAACAGGACTTTTTCCAGCGTCAGGCTAAGCGGCGGGAAAAGGACAGCCGGTTGAGTTTCGGGTTCGTCGGCGGGCCATCGCAGATCAAGGGTTGGCCATTGATCAAACGGGCGTTTTCCGAAGTCGATACCGAGGATTTCCGCGTGGTGCTTGTGGACGGGTCGCTGGATGGCACCTGGTGGAAGGACCATACCTTCGACGACCTGCCCGGCGACTGGGAAGTGCACCCGAGATTCTCGCAAGAGAAGATGGACGATTTCTATGCTGAGATCGACGTGCTGCTGTTCATGTCACAGTGGAAAGAGACCTTTGGCCTGGCCATTCGCGAAGCGCTGGCCCGTGGCATTGCCGTGATCCAGACGGACAGTGGCGGAACAACGGAACATGGTGCGATTTCCCCAGACAAGCTGATCCCGATCGGCGCACCGGCAAGCCAGTTGAAAACTCAGGTGAAAGACGCGATCGACGGACATCCGCGTGCGCAGACAGTGCATTCAGTCGCCAGTTTTGACGATCAGGCGCGGGAATTCGACGCCATCATCAGGGATGTTCTGGCCAACGTCAAAAGATGAAGTCGTTTGCGTCCAGGTCCCCGAGGTCGGTCTGCATCAGACGGATGGAGCTGCTGCTTCCGGTTTCGATGATCACGTCCCAACCGGCCTGACGGGCGTTTCCCAGCACATCTGCGAAGGCTGCGAACCGGGACAGATGCGAAAAGTCGATCAGTTCCAACGGGTTTGTCGCATCGAAATCGGCGATGGTGTCGTGGCCATGGTTCGCGGCAAAGACAAAGGTATCGGCATTGAAACTGCCCACCAGCATGTCGTTTCCTGCCCCGCCGATCAAAGTGTCAAAACCCGCGTCTCCGTAAACCGTGTCGTTCCCCGTGCCGCCATCGATGATGTCATTGCCGGTTCCGCCAAAGAAACGGTCGCCGCCTTCACCCCCCCAAAGGGTGTCGTTTCCCTCTTGGCCGAAGTGGCCATCGCCGCTGTCACCGCCTGAAATCATATCGTTGCCGGTGCCACCGAACAGGCGGTCGAAACCCGGACCACCCAGAAGTGTGTCGTTCCCGGCTTCTCCGTAGAGGTTGTCAGCCTGATGGCCACCGTCCAGAACATCGTCGCCGTCACCGCCGTTCAGAAGGTCGAAACCCGCGTTTCCGAAAAGGGTGTCGTTGCCTGCCTCGCCAAAGATGCCGTCGACGCTCAGACCATAGTTGATCCCGGCGCTGATCCAGTCGTCGCCATCCCCGCCATAGACCCGGTCAGGCGTGGCGCCGGACCAGATGGTGTCATTGCCGGCCCCGCCGTAAATCCGGTCGTATCCGGAACCGCCGAGGATGAGATCATTTCCATTCCCGCCATAGATCGAATCCGCGCCATCGCCGCCGGACAGTGAATCCGCGCCGTCGCCGCCGGTAAGGGTGTCGAACCCGTTTCCACCCAGCAGCAGATCATCGTCGCCGCCGCCATGGATCAGGTCGTTGCCGCCACCACCGCTGACCCGGTCATCGCCGGCGCCGGATTCGATGGTGTCGTTGCCTGCGTTTCCAAAGACGCCATCCGCATTTCCCGTCGTCCGGATCATGTCCGGCGTATTTGAGGCATTCAGGTCTCCCGGGCGGCGCGTCAGGGTCAGGTTTGGTGCATTGACCCAGGCGGGGTGTGTCGGCGCTTCGCCGGGCATTTGTGTCACGGAAGGGCTTGTCGGCGGGTTTGGTTCAGGATCCGTCGGTGTCGGTGTCGGTGTCGGTGTCGGTGTCGGGTTGGGTGCCGGGCCATCGTCATAGGCATCTGGATCGGTCTCGATCCTGCCGCCGGTGATCAGGTTGAGACGGTTGAAATCCCGTGCGTTCAATGACCCGCCATTGGCGGAGCGCACCTCGATCACCTCATTGCCAAGGATGAATTCCGCGCCCCAGTTGCGCTGCTGTATCCGCAAGCCGCCGATGCCCGCCAGCTGGCCGAAGGCCGACAGGTCGATCTGATCGTATTCGATCTGAAAGTCTCGGATGATATCGCGCGCGCCGTCCTGCGTCAGGATGAACAGATCCGCGCCTGCGCCGCCGGTCAGGGTATCCTGCCCGGCACCGTCCATGATGATGTCGTTACCTGCACCGGCGGCGATGTTGTCCGCGCCGCCTTGTCCGGCAAGAATGTCGTCGCGCGCCGTGCCAGAGAGCGCACCACCCGAGGCCTGCGCCGACAGGCTGGAACCGAGGTTCGGCAAGTTCACGCTGAACTCTGACAGATAGGGTGCGGCCTGCGTCGAGACCCAGATCCGCAAACCATGCGGTGTGGCCATGGCTTCAACCGCTGTGATCCCGTTCAGCGGGGCCTGTGCTGTTCCCTCCATGGTCTGGACATGCTGCAGGCGGCCACCGGGCAGCATCGCAAAAAGGCTGAGCCCGGCGTCGGTCCCTGCTGCGAGGATGTAATCCTGCCCGCTGATGGTGACACTGGTCACATGGCTGGCACCGGCGAACCTGGTGTCCAGCCCGTCCAGGATGTGATCCACGGGGTGCAGCCCGTTCGAGGTGACTTCAAGCACCGTCAGCGAATTGCTGCCCGAGCTGGCGACAACGACGAATACACCGCCATCGAGCGTATGCGACACAGCCATCGCGCCGGGCCGATCGACCCAAAGCCCGTCACTGGCGTCCACATCCGTGACATGCCGCATGACGCCGCTTGCGTCTTGCCGGAACATGCTGATTGTATCCTCGGCCCCGTAGCTGACAAAGCCGTAGGTCTGCCCGTTGTGAACTGTCGTGACGATGTCCGTGGCACCGGCATTGTCCATGGCATTGCCCTGGTTGATATCTGACACGTTCAGCGTGCTGCCCGCGCCGAATGAAAGATTGACCAATCCGCCGCCGCGCAGGGCGGCCAGCCCGCTGTTGCCGTCGCCTGTCAGCTCCATCTCTGAGAAATGGCCAAGGTTCTGGCCATTTGCCGAGACATTGACTGCACCGTCGAATGCAGCCCCGTGACCGTCGGAATCCAGGCGCAGACCGTTGAGCGTGGCGCTGTTCAGCCCGGCCATGAACAATTGGGGGCCGTTGGCGGTTTCCCGCAGGACAAGATCGGTTGATTCGAGCGTGAGATAGCGTTCGGCCAGCGCATAGGCCCCGTCCTGCCGTGTGGCTCCTGCTGCCCCGCCGATGTCAAAGGCTGTTACCCAGCCGCCACCCCGGGTGACGGCATAAAGCATCGTACCCCCTGCAGTTTGAACCAACTGCAGATCGTTGATCCCGACCAATGCCCCTTGTTGTGATGCGATCAGAGGATTTTCCACAGAAAAGACTGCACGTACCATGCCACCAGCTCCCAATTGCCCGGTGCCATTCCTGGCAGTTGAACGTGGGCGGGGCTGGGAGCGAATGTGGCCATACCGGGGCCGATAAGGCGCATTTTAAAGGTTATCTGTTGCGTAAAATTTGGGTCAAACGTTCGCTGCATGGCGGCTTGTTTACCTTCATTTGCCAATCCTCACGGCGACCGCAATGGAAAGACCCCGTAAAGGATATTTGGATGCCAGAGACTTCCCCGGCCCTCACCCTGCCCTATCTGCAACCTGCGCAGGCGCAAAAGCATGTCACCCACAATGAAGCGCTGCGCATCCTGGATGCGGTGACGCAACTCTCGGTGCTGAACGCAGAACTCGGCACGCCCCCGGCGCTTCCGGCTGATGGGGATCGCTATATCGTCGCTGCTCCCGGCGCTGATGCCTGGGCGGGTCAGGACCACAACATCGCATTGTGGGTGGACGAAAGCTGGCAGTTCTTTGAGCCCGGCACAGGCTGGCGTGCCGATATCGCAGGCTCGGGCGAGACGTTGCGTTTCGACGGTACGACATGGGTGGCACCTGCCGCACCCGAGATCGATATGCAGAACCTGCCCCTTGTCGGGGTGAATGCCACGGCAGACACGACAAACCGTCTGAGCGTTGCAGCTGACGCAACCTTGCTCTCTCACGCGGGTGGGGATCACCAGGTCAAGATCAACAAGTCGGCCGCCAGCGACACCGCCAGCCTGCTGTTCCAGACCGGATTTTCCGGGCGCGCCGAAATCGGGACCTCGGGGGATGATGATTTTGCCATCAAGGTAAGCGCGGACGGCACGACATTCCTGCGGGCCATCCAGGTCGACCGAACCACCGGCTCTGTGATTATTGGCGAAGGGGTGGGCACCCAGACACTTTCGGTCATGGCCGAGGATGCACCCAGCGTGCGGGTGCATAACACGGGCGGAATCGGAGGCGCATCATTCATCATGTTGGATGAGCCGTCGGGCGGGAACTGGAAGTTCAAGATCACCGGCGCCGGCGATTTCAAGCTGCGCGACGAAGCAAATTCAGAGGATGTTCTGAAGATCGACAAAGCGACGATGGTAACCAGCCATTTCGGCCCGGTGCAATTGTGCAGCTATTCCGTGGCGACCCTGCCCAGTGCCGCAATAGCGGGTGCAGGTGCCCAGGTTTTTGTCACCGACGAGACGGGCGGCGCTGTTCCGGCCTTCTCGGATGGCACCGACTGGCGGCGGGTCACGGACCGAACTGTCGTTTCATAGGCGGTAATCCCCGGCATTGTCCGAAACTTCGGCAGTGCCGCCACTCGCGCCGTGACATTCTCAGGCCTGCTTGCTAAAGGCAGAGCGATTGAGAATGACGGAGCAATTTCGTGGACTTTATTACTCGGACCAAACTCCCCGGCGTGGTCTTGCTGAATCCACCGCGATTTGGTGACAATCGTGGCTTCTTTTCCGAAAGCTGGAATCGCAAAAAGCTTGCTGATCAGGGCATTGACCTTGATTTCGTCCAGGACAACCATTCGGTTTCTGCTGCTGTCAATACGGTGCGCGGGCTGCATTTTCAGTCCCCGCCGCATGCGCAGGACAAGCTGGTGCGATGCGGCCGTGGGGCACTCTTTGACGTGGCCGTCGATATCCGTAAGGGGAGCCCGACATTCGGCCAGTGGGTCGGATACGAACTGACGGCCGAGAACGGGTTGCAGCTTTTGATCCCGGCGGGGTTCCTGCATGGCTTTGCGACCAGGGCACCGGATACGGAAATCATCTACAAGTGCAGCGATTATTACGCGCCTGAATGTGACGGCGCCGTGCGTTTTGATGATCCTGACATCGGGGTCGACTGGGGGTTGAGTGGTGATGCCGTCCTGTCCGAGAAGGATGGCAAGGCCCCGCTGCTCGCCGATTTTGAAACCCCGTTCCAATTTGAAGGTGCAGCATGAAGATCATGGTAACGGGTGGTGCCGGCTTCATCGGCTCCGCTGTCGTGCGTCTTGCCGTGGCGCGTGGTCATGACGTCGTCAATCTGGATGCATTGACCTATGCGGGATGTCTCGAAAACCTCGACAGCGTCAAGGACAGCCCGCTTTACGCGTTTGAGCAGGTCGATATCCGCGACCGTGCGGCACTGGACGCGGCCTTTTCAAAACATGCCCCCGATGCGGTGATGCATCTGGCTGCAGAAAGCCATGTGGACCGGTCCATCGACGGACCCGGCGATTTTGTCGAGACCAACATCACCGGCACCTACAACATGCTTGAGGCTGCCCGTGCCCATTGGGTGACGGCGGGAAAGCCTGAGGGGTTCCGGTTCCACCACATCTCCACCGACGAGGTTTTCGGGTCGCTGGGTGAAACAGGCATGTTCACCGAGGATACGCCCTATGATCCGCGGTCGCCCTATTCGGCCTCCAAAGCGTCGAGTGACCACCTGGTGCGGGCGTGGCACGAAACCTATGGGTTGCCGGTTGTCCTGACGAACTGCTCGAACAACTACGGGCCGTTTCATTTTCCTGAAAAACTGATCCCGGTGATCATTCTGAACGCTTTGGCGGGCAAGCCGCTGCCGGTCTACGGGCAGGGGATCAACGTGCGCGACTGGCTTTTTGTCGAAGATCATGCTGACGCTCTCTTGCTTGTGCTGGAAAAGGGCGTTCTGGGCCGAAGCTATAATATCGGGGGCGAGAACGAGGCCCGCAACATTGATATCGTCAGGAAAATCTGCGGTATCCTGGATGAGAAGCGGCCAAAGGACACCAGGTACGAAGAGCAGATTGCCTTTGTCGAGGATCGTGCGGGGCATGATCTGCGCTATGCAATTGACCCGACACGCATCAGGACCGAACTGGGCTGGCGGCCTTCCGTCACGCTGGACGAGGGGCTGGAGCGGACCGTGCAATGGTATCTCGATAACGAGGACTGGTGGCGCGCGCTGCAGGCACGCGCGGGTGTCGGTGAACGGCTGGGCGTCAAAGCCTGAAGCAACCATCGGAAGGAAGCCATATGACCATACTTGTTTTTGGTGAAACCGGTCAGGTCGCGCGGGAGCTGGCCCTGCTGGACGGGACGAAATGCGTGGGGCGGGCAGGTGCCGATCTTGCTTCTCCGGAGGCCTGCGCGGCCCTTATCAAGGCGGAACGCCCCGGTGCCGTGATCAATGCGGCGGCCTTTACCGCCGTGGACAAGGCCGAGAGTGACGAGGCACTGGCAACTGTTATCAACGCCGACAGCCCCGGTGCCATGGCGCGGGCCTGTGCCGACCTGGGGATTCCCCTTGTCCATATCTCGACCGATTATGTGTTCGAGGGGGGCGGGACCCGGCCCTGGACAGCTGACGATCAGACCGGCCCGCTGAGCGCCTATGGCCGGTCGAAATGTACCGGCGAGGAAGCGGTGCGGGCGGCAGGCGGCGCCCATGCAATTCTGCGCACCTCCTGGGTTGTTTCGGCGCATGGAAACAACTTTGTTAAGACCATGTTGCGGCTTGGTGCCGAGCGTGATGTTCTGACCATCGTGGCGGACCAGATTGGCGGACCGACAGGCGCGCGGGAAATCGCCGCTGCCTGCCATTCCATCGCCGGACAACTGGCAGCCGATCCCGAAAAGTCCGGGACCTATCATTTTTCAGGGGCCCCCGACTGCAGTTGGGCAGATTTCGCGCGGGCGATCTTTGACAAGGCCGGGGTGTCCTGCGAGGTCAGGGATATCCCATCATCAGATTATCCGACCCCGGCGGTTCGGCCGTTGAATTCGCGCATGGATTGTTCCGAGACGGAGCGCCGTTTTGGCATTTCACGGCCCGACTGGCAGGCCACACTCACGCATATTTTAAAAGACATTGGAGCATCCGGATGACACAGCGCAAAGGTATTATTCTGGCCGGCGGTTCGGGCACGCGCCTCTACCCGATCACGATGGGCGTCAGCAAGCAGCTGCTGCCGATCTATGACAAGCCGATGATTTATTATCCTATTTCTGTCCTGATGCTGGCCGGTATTCGCGAGATCGCGATGATCACGACGCCGCAGGATCAGGATCAGTTCAAGCGGACGCTCGGCGACGGCAGCCAGTGGGGCATTTCGCTGACCTATATCACCCAGCCCAGCCCGGACGGGTTGGCGCAGGCCTATATCCTCGCCGAAGATTTCCTGGACGGCGCGCCTTCGGCGATGGTTCTGGGGGACAACATCTTTTTCGGTCACGGGTTGCCCGAACTGCTGGCAGACGCGGATGCGCAGGAAAGCGGCGGGACGGTATTCGGCTACCATGTGTCCGATCCTGAACGCTATGGGGTGGTGGGATTCAACAAGGATGGCGTGGCGCAATCCATTATCGAAAAGCCGGAGAAGCCCGCGTCCAATTACGCGGTGACGGGGCTCTATTTCCTGGACGCCGATGCGCCAAAGCTGGCCCGGCAGGTCAAGCCCTCAGAGCGTGGCGAGCTGGAAATCACCACCCTGCTTGAGATGTATCTGGCCAAGGGCGCGCTGCGGGTGAACCGCATGGGGCGCGGTTATGCCTGGCTTGATACCGGCACCCACGCGAGCCTGCTGGATGCGGGTAATTTCGTGCGGACGCTGACCACCCGGCAGGGTCTGCAAACCGGTTGCCTGGAAGAAATCGCGCATGATCTGGGCTGGATCGACGATGCACAGCTGACGGAACGGGCTGAGCTTTTCCGCAAGAACGGCTATGGTGCCTATCTGGCCTCCATGCTGAAATAACGCAGGCCTGCGGTACCGCATTGGTTGTCGGCCTGCACATGAAGACATGTCATTTTAGACATGTCTTCATTTGAACTCTGGATTTCAGATAAACGGCCGCTGAGCGGTAAGCCGCAAGTCCGGGGGAGAGCTACCCCTTTGCGCCCTGGCCGCGCGCATAGACGTCTTCATAGCGCACGATGTCGTCTTCACCCAGATAGCTTCCGGTTTGCACCTCGATCAGTTCCATCGGAACCTTGCCGGGGTTTTCCATCCTGTGAACGGCGCCAAGCGGGATGTAGACGGATTCGTTTTCACAGACCAATTGCACCTTGTCGTCGATGGTCACCTTTGCCGTTCCGGCGACCACGATCCAATGTTCCGACCGGTGCACATGGCTTTGCAGGCTCAGCGCGGCGCCGGGGGTCACCACGATACGCTTGACCTGGAACCGCCCGCCCAGGATCAGGGTTTCGAAAAAGCCCCAGGGGCGGTGATCCCTGGGAAAGGTATCGGCCTGGGGAATGTCGCGCCTGCGCATTTCCTTGACCACATTGCCAACCTCGGCCACACGGTCCCGGTGGGCGATCAGCACCGCATCCGGCATGGCCACCGCAACGATCCCCTCCAGCCCGAGCCCGACGATCTGTTGCCCTTCGTTTTCAGACCGCAAAAGGCTGTCCTTGCAATCAATCGCCAATGCAGTGCCCTGCAAAGCGACACCATTTGCATCCGTTTGTGCATGTTGATGCACCGCCGTCCAACCACCAAGATCGGACCAGTCGCCGTGATGTTCGATCACGCTCAGGTTGTTCACCTTTTCCATGATCGCGAAATCGACGGAAATGTCTTCGCATTGTGCCCAGGCCTCTGGATCCAGGCGCAGGAACCCCAGGTCGGGCCTGGCGGCGTCGACAGCGGCCTGCACATGTTTCAGCATCTCGGGCGCATGGGCCGCATAGGCATCCACCAGGGTTCTGGCGGTGTACATGAAAATGCCCGCGTTCCACAGATACCCGCCGGCCTCCAGCATCCGCTCGGCCTCTGCCAGCTTGGGTTTCTCGACAAAGCGTTTCAGCGGCACCGCTGTCGCCCTGTCCCCTTCACCCAGTTCGAGGTAGCCATAGCCGGTTTCCGGGCGGTCCGGTGTGATCCCGAAGGTCACGATCTGCCCCGCCAGGGCCGCCGCCACGCCGGATTGCACGCTTTCGCGAAACTTTTCCGCCTGCGTGATGTAATGGTCAGAAGGGGCGGCGAGCATCAGGGCCTCGGGGTCCGACTGCATCTGCACGAGGGCAGCCGCCAGCAGCGCAGGCGCCGTGTTGCGTGCCTGCGGTTCGATCAGCACAGCGCCGGGATCAAGGCCCGCGTCGGCAAGCTGCTGTGTCGCGATAAAACGGAAATCCGAATTGGTCACGATCATCGGCGCGGCATAGCCCGGCCCCGACAACCGCGTGGTCGACTGCTGGTACAGGCTGCCCTCACCGATCAGGGCGATGAACTGCTTGGGGAAACTCTTGCGGGACACGGGCCAAAGCCGCGTTCCCGAGCCTCCGCAAAGGATAACCGGGGTGATCTCCTGTGCTGTCATCACATTGTCCTCGTCGTTGTCCCGGGCGACCTTAACCCGCCCAAAGCGGCGGGAATATGGCGCGGGGAGCGGCCTGTGGAATTTGTTGCCAACTGCGGTTTTCAGACTCTGGACTGTTTACGTCTCGGAAACAATCGGGGGATGCGGTTGACGATCAACAATCAACACGACCTAGAGCCTGGCCAATTCCCTGATCGCCTCGGGCAGGGGGTAGTGGTGGTTGCCGACGAAGAGCCCATTGGCGTCGATGTAATCGGCATTCGCCAGTACCCCGTGAATTTCGTGGTCGATGTGTTGCATGACCTCGTTCTTGGCAAAGTTTCCGGCCACGATGGGACGGCACTCAAAGCCCTTTTCCCCCAATTCGCGGACCAGTTGCGCCCGTGTTCCGGCGTGTTCTTCCCGCAGGACCAGCGAAAAGCCGAACCAGCTTGATTTGCCGATCTCGCGCTGGATCATGAAGCGCGGATGCCCTTCAAGCGCTTCCTGCAGCAGCGCGCCATTGGCCTGCCGGCCTTCGACCAGCCCCGGCAGCTTCCTGATCTGCTCCCGCCCCAGCGCGCCGGACATCTCCAGCGGTCGCAGGTTGTACCCCGGCAGGACAAAGCGAAAGCTCTCTTCAAAGGGATCGTCCGATTTTTCACCCGTGACGTGGTTGAACTTGGGCAGGTTCCGGGTCCAGCCATGGGCCCGCAGGGACAGCATGACGTGATACAACTCCTCGTCATCGGTCACGACCATGCCGCCTTCCATGGTCGAGATGTGGTGCGAGAAAAAGGACGAATAACTGCCCATCACGCCGAAGGTGCCTGCCTGCTTGCCGTCAAAGGTAGCACCCATGGATTCGCAATTGTCCTCGATCATCACGATGCCGCGCGGTTCTGTCAGGGCTTTGAGCCGGGCAAAGTCATTGGGGTTGCCCAGCAGGTTCACCACCATCAGCGCGCGCGTCTTGTCGGTGATCGCGGCCTCCAGCGCATCAAGGTCGTAGTTCAGCGTTTCGCGGTCGATGTCCACGAACTTCAGCCGTAGGCCGTATTGCGACAGGGGATAATAGGTGGTGGACCAGCTGACCGCAGGCACGATCACCTCGTCCCCCCGGCTCAGTTTCAGCGCGGCGTTCCTGGTGTAGAACAGCGCCGCCGTCATCAGCAGGTTTGCGGAAGACCCAGAATTGACCATGACCGCGAACTTCGAGCCGAAGAGATCGGCGAATTCTTCCTCATAGGCGCGGACCTCCGGCCCCATGGAGAACATGTCGGATTTGATCACCCGGTCGATGGCGGCATATTCCGCGTCGTCCCAGGAGGACGTGGCAAGGGGGTAGGTAAAGCTCATGACGCATGGTGCTCCAGGTAATGGCGGTAGGTCTTGGCGATCCCGTCGCGCAATGTGGTCGGGGCCTGCCAGCCCCAGGCAGTCTGCCGGTCGGTGGCGCAGAGTTTCTGTTTCATGCCGACAGGGCGGGACAGGTCGTGGGTGAATGTCCCCTGCCAGCCGATCACCCCGGCGACGGTTGCGTAGTAATCGTTGATCGAATGATCATGACCCAGCCCGATGTTCATGGCACCGGGAAGGCTGGCCGGATCCTGCACCGCTTTCCAGACGGCATCGGCCAGATCTCCCGCATACATGAATTCGCGCCGCGCGGTGCCGTCGCCCCAGATTTCCACCGTATCGGCCCCGGTCTGTTTTGCCTCATGCACCTTGTGGATGATCGCCGGCAGCAGGTGCGAGGCTTTGGGGTCGAACTTGTCATATGGCCCATAAAGATTGCAGGGGATCAGCGTCTTGTACTGCGCTTCGGGGTCTTCAGCGCGGATATAGTCGCAGAGTTTCATCGCCATGATCTTGGCAATGGCATAGCCCTCGTTGGTGGGTTCCAGCGGACCGGTGAGGATGCTTTCCTCCCGCAGGGGGTTCTGCCCCTCTGCGGGATACATGCAGGTCGAGGCGAGGTTGATCAGCCGTGACACCCCGGCGGCACGCGCGCCCATGATGACATTGCGCCCGATGGCGATGTTCTGTTCCAGGAATGCCACCGGATGCGCCATATTCGCCTGGATGCCGCCGACGCGCCCGGCGGCATGGACGATCACGTCGGGCTGCTGTGCGGCGATGTAATCGGCGGTCTGGCGGGCATCCGTCAGATCCACCTCGGCAGAGCCGGGGGCCAGCACCTGCCAACCGGACGCGGCCGCATGTTCGCGGATGTTGCGGCCCACCATGCCACCGCCACCGGTGAGAAAGAGCTTGCCCGCCACCGCTCAGTCCTCGCGCGACATCTGCGGATCATAGCCGTGATCCTTCAGCACCCGTTCGCGCTGGGCGTTGCGCAGGTCGTTTGCGACCATTTCGGCACACATCTCCTGCGCGGTGATCTGGGGCACCCAGCCCAGCTTGGCCTTGGCCTTGGAGGGATCACCCAGTAGCGTTTCCACCTCTGCCGGGCGGAAATAGCGCGGATCGATGCGGAAAATCACGTCCCCCTCGCGCAGTGCCGGGGCCTTGTCGCCGGTGATTTTGTCGACGATGCCGATCTCCTCCACGCCGCTGCCTTCGAACCGCAGCGTCAGGCCCAGCTCGGCCGCTGACCATTCGATGAACTGGCGCACGGAATACTGGACGCCGGTGGCAATCACATAGTCCTCGGGCGTGTCTTGCTGCAACATCATCCACTGCATGCGCACATAGTCCCTGGCATGCCCCCAGTCGCGCAGTGCGTCGATGTTGCCCATGTAGAGGCAGGGTTCCAGCCCCTGTGCGATGTTCGACAGGCCGCGTGTGATCTTGCGGGTGACAAAGGTCTCGCCCCGGCGCGGGCTCTCGTGATTGAACAGGATGCCGTTGCAGGCATACATCCCATAGGCCTCGCGGTAATTCACCGTGATCCAATAGGCGTACATCTTGGCCACGGCATAGGGGCTGCGGGGGTGAAACGGTGTTGTTTCGGTCTGCGGCGTTTCCTGGACGAGGCCATAAAGCTCCGACGTCGACGCCTGATAGAACCGCGTCTTGTGATCCATCTTGAGGAACCGGATCGCCTCCAGCAGGCGCAGCGCTCCGGTGGCATCTACATCAGCGGTATATTCCGGGGCCTCAAAGCTGACCGCGACATGGCTTTGTGCGCCAAGATTGTAGACCTCATCGGGCTGCACCTCGGCCAGGATGCGGGTCAGGTTGGATGTATCGGTCAGATCGCCGTAATGCAGGTGAAAATTGCGGTTCCGCTCGTGCGGATCCTGAAAGATGTGGTCGATCCGCTGGGTGTTGAACAGGGATGCGCGGCGCTTGATCCCGTGCACTTCATAGCCTTTTTCCAGCAGGAGTTCGGCCAGGTAAGAGCCGTCCTGCCCTGTGACGCCGGTGATGAGTGCTTTTTTCATGTGACTTTCCTGCCGTAACTTTCTGTCCTTCTATGTCATCAGATGGCATAGGCCAATACGCTCGGCATTGACGATGCCTGACAGCCGGTGTTCGGTGTGTCCAAGCAGAGGAGCCGTCTCATGTATGTAATCGACCCGCCCAAGCAGGCCAGCCTTGCCGTACAGGGAAGCGAAAACCGGTTTCCGATCCGGCGGATATTCTGCGTCGGTCGGAATTACGAAGCGCATGCCCGCGAGATGGGCAAGGACCCGACGCGCGAGGCGCCGTTCTTTTTCACAAAGCCGGCGGATGCCGCATTGGATACGCCCTGCACGATCCCCTATCCGCTGTTGACCGAGAACCTGCATTACGAAATCGAATTGATCATTGCCATCGGCAAGGGCGGCGTGCGGATCGCTGAAGCTGATGTGATGGAACATGTCTGGGGCGCATCCGTGGGTCTGGACATGACGCGCCGCGATCTGCAGGGCGAGGCCAAGGAGATGGGCCGCCCCTGGGACTGGGGCAAGGCGTTCGACAAATCTGCGCCGATTGCCCCGATCAAACCATTGGCGGAGGTCCCCAGTATCGAAAAGGGGCGCATCTGGCTGGCGGTGAACGGCAAGGTTCGGCAGGACGCGGACCTTTCCGACCTGATCTGGTCAGTGCGTGAACATGTCTCGATCCTGAGCCATTCCATGGCCCTGGCCCCCGGCGACGTGATCATGACCGGCACACCCGCTGGCGTGGGGGCCGTTGTTACCGGTGACGTGATCACCGGCGGTGTCGAAGGCATCGGCGAGCTGGAAGTCACCATCGGGCCGCGCGCATGAGCGATCTTGTCCTGCATAATTATTTTCGGTCCTCCACCTCCGTCCGGGTCCGGGCCGCGCTGAACCTCAAGGGGCTCAGCTATGACTACGTCCCGCTTTCCCTGCTGAAGGGGGAGCAGGCCAGCGCCGAACACCTGGCACTGAACCCTTCGGGATTGGTCCCGACGCTGGTCACGCCGCAGGGTGCGCTGCCGCAATCTCTGGCGATCCTCGAATGGCTGGACGAAGTGCATCCGGAGCCGCCGCTGTTGCCGGCTGACCCATGGGGCAGGGCGCGGGTGCGCAGCCTGTCGCAGATCGTCGCGCTGGACATCCACCCGGTCAACAACCTGCGCATCCTCCAGCATCTGGAGGCTGAATTCGGCGTGGACGCGGCGGGCAAGGCGGCCTGGTTCCGCAAGTGGGCCGGGGCGGGCATGCAGGCGCTTGAGGCGCGGCTGGCCGCCGAGCCTGAGACCGGAAAGTTCTGTCACGGCGATACCGTTGGGTTGGCCGATCTGTGCCTTTACGCCCAGGTCCTGAACAACGCGCGCTTTGAGGTCGATATGAGCAACTGTCCGACCATCCTGAGAATTCACGACAATTGCATGGAGATCCCCGCGCTGGAACAGGCCACGCCGCCGAACCAGCCGGATGCATCAACGTCCCGCCTTTGACCAAAGGCAGATCACATCGCCAATGTCCCGGGAGCGCGTAGCGCGGCAGGGTATTGGCGATGCAATATCAAGGCGGGGCGTCCTATCTGATCGGATGTTCTGAAAGGAAATCGAGCAGGCAGGATGCGACATCGCCCGGCGCATCCCAGATGATCGAGTGCCCGGCGTTTTCCACGGTAAATTCGGTCTTCTTCCCGATCCCGTCGAAACCCGGTTTCGCCAGGGCGGGCGGCACAAGGATATCCTGCGCGCCATAGAGGATCAGCGCCGGGCAGGTGACGTCTGAAAGGCTTGCCTCTGGCCGGAAGAGTTTGAAGGCGTCAATCTGATGGGCCATCGCGTCTGCGGATTGCGCATAGGGATAGGCCAATGCGGCGTTGAGCGCCGCTTCGGCATTGCCGGGATCGGTGAAGAACGCGGGCCCGAAGATCCAGGGGTAGAGCGCGCGCAGCCATGTCTCCTCGCCCATTGGCATCCGGCGGATGGCCAGCAGCGAGTCGAACACCGCCGTTGTGCGCGGGCTGCGCACCCGGCCCGAGGCCATGACGGTTGCGGATGCAACCCGGTCTGCGAACAGACCGGCAATCTCAAGCGTCATCAGCCCGCCCATCGAATGCCCCGCCACGTGAAACCGCGCATGACCCAGATGGTCCATCAGCGCGATCACGTCGCGGACCATCAGGTCCATTGTCGCCGGCGCGTCCTTTGGCGTTGTGCGTCCGGTGCTGCGGTTGTCAGGGCGGATCACCGTGAAACTGTTGCGAAGCAGGGGCACAAGGGGCGTCCAGGCGGCACTGTCGCTGAGCATGCCCGCGAGCAGGACCAGGGGCGGTCCGTTCCCTTCGACTTCATAATGCAGGGACAGGTCGTTCAACGCGAGGTCAGGCATTCAGGTCGCTCCAGCAGGGCAAGAGGTCACCGGGGCGTGGCGACGCGTGAAAGATCGCGCGGGCGATGGCGCGGGACAGGCACAGGGCGGCGGCATGGCCGATCATCATGACATCACCGGGGGTGCCGCCCCCGGTGCTGAGCGCAAAGACCAGATCGCCGTCATGGGGCGTATGCGCCGGGACCGTTGCGCGACCGATGCCGTCATGTGCCGCGACGGCGACGCGGTGACACTGCGCCTTGGTCAGTGCGGCGTTGGTGGCGACAATCGCGATGGTGGTGTTTTCCCGTGGCGTTTGCGCGCGCAGCTTCCGGCTGTCCAGTGACATGCCAAGGCCGCTGGCAGGATCCGGCCCCAGACCACCGAATTCAGCCCCCACCTCGAAAGGTGCAGCGTAGAAATGCCGGTCCCCCGGTGTGGTCACGGCCCCGACCGGATTGGCAGCGACAAGCGCCCCCACCGTGGTGCCATCCGGCAGCACGAGGGAGGCAGAGCCAAGTCCACCCTTCATCATCGCGCTCAGCGCGCCGGTGCCTGCACCGGCTGTCCCCAGTTCGAATTCAAGCGTCGCCGCGTCGAAGGCCCGCCGCCCCAGCGCGCGATATGGGTTGTCGGACCAGGTCTTGTCCCCGCCATTGAGCAGGTCGAACAGGATTGCCCCCGGCACAAGCGGGATGACGGCACCGCCCACCTGAAAACCGCGCCCCGCCGCGCGCAGCTCGTCAACCACGCCGGAACAGGCGTCGAGCCCGAATGCCGAGCCGCCCGAGAGCACCAGCGCATCCACGGCTTCGACGGATTTGTCCGGGGCAAGCAGATCGGTCTCGCGCGTGCCGGGAGCACCACCCATCACATGCACCGATGCGGTAAAGGGCGCATCCCCGACAACAACGGTCGTGCCGGATTTCAGCACCTCATCCTGCGCGTTGCCGACCCAAAGGCCGGGGACATCCGTGATCAGGTTTCTGGGGCCGGTGTTCATGGGGCACGCCTGCTTTGGTTCGGGAACAGCATCTGAAAAGGCATCTGGTCAGATGCGGGGCTTCGCGGCGGCGGTTGCCGGGTCGCCAGTGTTCGGCACACCCTTTGGTTCGATCAGCAGAACCTCGCATTCCTGATCGGCGCGTGGCCGGTGGGTCACGCCTTTCGGCACGACAAAGATTTCCCCCGCCTTCACTGGATGCGCCTCGTCTTCAAGTTCCATCACCATTTCCCCCTTGAGCACCAGAAAGAAATCATCAGTGTCCTCGTGCAGATGAAACGGGAAAGCGCCCTGGAATTTGACAACCATGACGTCATTGTCGTTGTAATCCGCGATCACATGCGGATCCCAGTGGCTGCTGATCCGGGCCAGCTTCCCGGCGAGATTGATGGTCTTCATATGCAGCGGCCGCCGTCGACTTCCATGGCGACACCGGTGATCATGCTGGCTTCGTCCGAGCAGAGAAACAGTGCCGCATTCCCCATGTCCTGCGGGGTCGAGAACCGGCCAAGCGGGATGGTGGACAGAAACTTCGCCCGCATTTCCGGCGTGTCCTCGCCCATGAAACTTTTCAGAAGCGGGGTTTCCCCCGCGACCGGGTTCAGCGCGTTCACCCGGATGCCCTTGGGGGCGAGTTCGACCGCCATTGTCTTGGTCGCGGTGATCATCCAGCCCTTGGAGGCATTGTACCAGTTCAGGTTCGGACGGGGCGAGACGCCGGCGGTTGAGGCAATGTTGAGGATCGCACCTGCCGCGCGTTCCTTCATATGCGGCACCAATGCGCGGGCGGTCAGGTAGACCGACTTCATGTTCACATTGAACACGCGGTCAAAATCCTCTTCCGACACTTCATCAAGAGGGGTCGGCAGGTGTGTCACACCCGCATTGTTGATCAGGATGTCCACATGGCCCCATTCCTCGATCGCCGTGCGGCACATGTCGTTGACGGAAAGGCCGTCGCTGACGTCGACGGTATGTGCGATGGCGTGATCGCCCATTTCCTGCGCCAGATCGCTTGCGGCGGAACCGTTCAGATCGGCGATCATGACGCGCGCACCGTCTTGCAGGAAACGACGCACGATGCCGGCCCCGAACCCGGAGGCGCCGCCGGTGATGATGGCTGTTTTTCCGGTCAGTCTCATGGCATGGGCTCCTTCCAATTGGGTGAGGACTCTACTGTGCCGCCTGTCGGATGGCTTGCCAAGCCCGCTCAGCGTTCGACGCGAAAAGAGAAACTTCCCGCCTGATTGGCAGTTCGCGGCGGGCGGCGCGTGATTTCGCAGACACCTTCGCAGGCCTCAAGGCAGTGCTGCCAGAAAACCATCGCCCCCGCCGGGTTCCTTGCCACGCCAAGCACCCAATCCCCACCAAGCGCGAGAAATATCATCTCGGCGGCCTGGGTTCCGATGCCCTGATGCCGGTGGGCGGGCAGGATGGTGAATTCGGTCAATTCGTGGGTGCCGTCGGGGTGGTTCCAGACCAGGGCAAAGCCGATGGGCTCGCCGTCCTGTTCGATCAGATAGGGATGGCGGCCGGGTTCGATCCAGTAGCGGTCCAGCGCATTGGGAAAGAAGGCAGGGCCATTTGGCAGCACCTCCCTGAAATAGCTGCGGGCCATCCCGTCAAGGACGGCGCGGCGCGACTCCGGCACCGGGGCTATGGAAATCCTGGCCGTCATTCTGCCGCGTGAATTTGCGGCAGGACCGGGGCTGCGTCGATCAGGCTGCGAGTATAGGGGTGCTTCGGGTTGTCAAAGGTTTCCGCTGTCGGCCCTTCTTCGACGATCTTGCCCGATTGCATGACCAGCACCCGGTCGGTAACTGTCCGTACCACCGACAGATCATGCGAGATGAACAGATAGGTCAGATCATAGGTGCCGCAAAGCTCCGCCAGCAGATCGAGGATCTGCGCGCGCACCGAGACATCCAGCGCGCTGACGGCCTCGTCGAACAGGATCAGCTCGGGCCGGATGATCAGCGCGCGGGCGATGGCGATGCGCTGCCGCTGCCCGCCGGAGAATTCGTGGATGTACTTGCGGGCGTCCGCCGGGGTCAGCCCCACGGCTGTCAGCGCCTCGTCAATCGCCCGTGTCCGGTCCGCGCCGGCCGGCGGGTCGGGCAGCAGGTGAAACGGTTCCGTCACCAGACGGTCCACCCGGTGCCGGGGGTTGAAACTGCCAAAAGGGTCCTGGAACACCACCTGCATCTTGCGCCGCACCGCAAGGTTGGGCGCATTGCCGGAGAATACCGGCGCCCCGTCCAGTGTGATCGTGCCGGACTGAACCTGCTCAAGCCCCAGCACCGCGCGGGTCAGGGTGGATTTTCCACACCCCGACTCCCCGACAAGGCCAAGCCGCTCGCCCCGGTGGATGGTAAAGGACACGTCATCCACGGCACGGAAATGCCCTGCCGGGCTGAACAGGATCGTGCGCGGCAGACGGTAGTCGCGGCTGACATTCGTGACCTCAAGCAGCGGCGGCTGGGCGGAGACCTCGGGCAGGGAAACCTGGTGGCCGGAGGCGGCGAAGAGCATCCTGGTATAGGGATGATTCATGTGCCGCAGCAGATGCCTGGTTTCACCCTCTTCCACCACTTCGCCCTCGCGCATCACTGTAATGCGGTCTGCCATGTCGGCCACCACGGCGAGGTCATGGGTGATCATCATCAGGCCCATCCCGTCGGCGCGGGCCAGATGCTTGAGCAGGTCGAGGATCTGTGCCTGGGTCGTGACGTCCAGCGCGGTGGTGGGTTCGTCGGCGATCAGCAGGCGGGGCCGCAGCGCGATGGCCATGGCGATCACCACACGCTGGCGCTGGCCACCCGACAATTCATGCGGATAGCGGCCAAGCGGGAACCGGTCCTGCGGCAGGCCCACGCGGGTCAGCGTCTCTGCCGCGCGGATTTCAGCGGCGGCGCGCGATATGCTGCGGTCGTGGATGCGGATCGTCTCGGCGACCTGCGCGCCGATAGTCTGCACCGGATTGAGCGCGGTCATCGGCTCCTGAAAGACCATGCCGATGTCGTTGCCCCGGATGCCGCAGAGTGTCTTTTCGTCCTGCTGCGTCAGGTCCGTCTCGCCCAACATGATCCGGCCCTTTGTCTGCGTTCCCTTCGGCAGGAGCTGCATCGCTGCCAATGCCGTCAGCGATTTGCCCGATCCGCTTTCGCCGGTGATGGCGACAATCTCGCCCGCAGCGATGGACAGGGTCACGTCCCGCAGGATGTCGAGACCGTAGATCGACAGCGACAGGTTCTGGATCGACAGCAGGCTCATGCGCGGACGACCCGCAGCCGGGGGTCGAGATAGTCACGCAACCCGTCGCCCATCAGGTTCAGGCCAAGCACTGTCAGGATGATCGCAAAGCCCGGCACCAGCGCCATATGCGGCGCAATGCTGACCAGCGTCTGCGCATCGGCCAGCATCCGGCCCCAGGAGGGCGTCGGCGGCTGCGCGCCCAGGCCAACATAGCTCAGCGCCGCTTCGGCAAGGATACCCAGGGAGAACTGGATGGTGCCCTGCACGATCAGCAGGTTGGTGACATTGGGCAGGATATGTTCGACCGATATGCGTGCCGCGGATTTGCCCGCCACCCGCGCCGCAAGGATGAACTCGCGCTGCCAAAGCGACAGGGCCGCACCCCGTGTGATCCGGGCAAAGACGGGGATGTTGAAGATACCGATGGCGATGATCGCGTTGATCGCGCCCGCGCCGAAGATCGCGGTGATCAGGATTGCGATGACGATGCTGGGAAAGGCAAAGACAAGGTCGTTGCCGCGCATGATCAACTCGTCAAGCCAGCTGCCCTGCCGTGCGGCGGCCCATAGCCCCAGGGGAATGCCCAACCCCATACCGATGCCCACCGCCACCAGCGCCACCGCGATGGAGGTGCGTGCGCCGACCATGATCATGCTCAGGATATCGCGCCCGAAATGATCGGTGCCCAGCAGATGCACCGCGTTGGGCGTTTGCAGCTTGTTCGGTATGTTCAGTGCCACATGATCATAGGGTGTCCAGACAAAGCTGATCAGCGCCGCAAGCACGAAGAGCGCCGAGAGCATCCCGCCAAGGATCAGGTTTCGCCTCATGACCGCGACCTCAGCCGGGGGTCCACGGCGGCATAGGCAAGATCGACCAGGAAATTGACCACGATGACCGAAAAGACCAGCAGCATCACCACCGATTCCACCACGATCAGGTCGCGGGCCGAAATCGACTGGAACACCAGCCGCCCCAGACCGGGTAGGTAGAACACCTGTTCGATGATGATCGACCCGGCCAACAGGAAGGAAAACTGTAGCCCGATGATGGTCAGCACCGGAATCAACGCATTGCGCAAACCGTGCCGCCACAGCGCCTGCCGCTCTGTCAGCCCTTTTGCGCGGGCGGTGCGCATGAAATCCTCGCCCAGCACATCCAGCAGCGAAGACCGCATGACGCGTGCCAGAATCGCCGCCTGTGGCAGGGCAAGGGCTATGGCAGGCAGGGTCAGCGCATGCATCCCGGCCCAGAAACCCTTGTCCCAGCCGACAAAGCCGCCGGCCGCGAACCAGCGCAGGTTGATGGCAAAGATCAGGACCAGCATCATTGCGAACCAGAAGTTCGGGATGGCAACGCCAAGCTGGGTGGCCCCCATGACGCCGATGTCGCCCGCCTGTCCCCGGCGCGACGCGGCAAAAATCCCGGCGGGAAAGGCCACGGCGGTGCTGAGCGCGAGCGCATAAAGTGCAAGCGGCAGGGAGACCCACAACCTGTCTGCCACCATCCCGATCACCGGTGTGCGGTAGGTATAGGAGGTGCCGAAATCGCCGGTCAGCATGCCGCCGACCCAGGCCAGGTATCGCGCCACCTTCGAAGTATCCAGGCCAAGTTCGGTACGCAGCGCTGCAAGGGTTTCAGGCTGCGCGTTCATGCCCAGCATGAAGGACGCCGGATCGCCGGGTGCCACTTCGATCACGGCAAAGATCACCAGCGAAGCGACAGCGAGGCTCAGCAGGAGGGAGAGCAATCTTTTGAATGTATATCTGACCATTTTTCCGAAGGTTATGCGCAGTGGTCGGAACCGTCCAGTGGATAAGATCAGGGCGGTGCGCCTGGCGGTCGGCTGGGCCGGATGTGGCTTTTGAATGTCTTAAGACATAGGGGCAGAAAGTTATTCGCTTCAAACGAAAAGAAAGATCAGAAAAATTTTATAAATTAAAACAATGTATTGAGCGGCGCATCACGCAGGTGTCGCCGGGCTGCACCGGGCCGTCTCGGAACTGCCCGCCGCCGTGAGTGTTGGTTCTTCAACAGTAAATCAAGGAGTATGATTATGAATTTTGTCGTAAAAACAATCGCCGCCGCAAGCCTGATGGGCAGCGTTGCCGCACCCGCCCTTGCCGATGCGCACATGAGCACTTCCATGACATGTGCCGAATACAAGGCATTGACCCCCGAAGAACAGATGACCGTTGCCTCGATGGCAATTGCCGAAATTGACGGCGAAACCGACGGAATGGTGACCGATGGCAATGCCAAGGCAGACCAGGGCACCATGGGAACCACCTCCGCCGAGGAAGCAACTGACGGTACTTCCGAAACCGGCAGTGTCATCGACGGTGAAGCCCAGGCGGTCGAGCCGACCGGCGGCAATACCGCGGCATCCAACATGACGGCAGTGCCGATGGATGAAGCTGCGATGGAAGCTTTCATGACAATCTGCGACCAGAATCTGGACGCCATGGTGTCAGAAGCTGCAGCCGGTCTTGACGGCACCAGATAAGACCTGTTTCTGAATGACCGGATCAGGGCGCCTTCGGGTGCCCTTTTTCGTTTCTGCCCGACAGAGAGATGGCATTTGTGTGGTGGCAGGTTAGATTTGGCCGATGAGGCAGCCCCTGTTCATCGGTCACGACATTTACCGCCATTCGACCTACGGCCGCTGGCACCCTTTGCGGGTGCCGCGCGTGTCCACGGTCATGGATCTGGCGCGGGCGCTGGGCTGGCTGGAGGAGGGTCAATTCATCAGATCACCCCGCGCCAAGCCCGAAGCGCTGACCCATTGGCATACCCCGCGCTATATCGCGGCGCTTCAGCGGATCGAGAAGGAACAGGCCGCGGCCCCGGCAGATTTTGAGAACCATGATATCGGCAGCGTGACGAACCCGGTCTTTCCGGAGATTTTCCGCAGACCGGCGACGGCGGCGGGCGGTTCGATCCTTGCCGGTGAACTATTGAAGGATGGCGGGACGGTCTACAGCCCGGCAGGTGGCACGCATCACGGGATGCCGGACCGCGCCAATGGTTTCTGCTATCTTAACGATCCGGTTCTGGCGATGCTGTCCCTGCGGCATCACGGGGTCCGGCGGATCGCTTTTGTGGACATAGACGCACATCACCCGGATGGGGTGGAGGTCGGCTTTGCCGGTGATCCGGATTGCCTGATGATGTCGATCCACGAAGAACACCTGTGGCCCCGCACCGGCCCGCTGGAAAACGACGGTGGCGGAAATGCCTTCAACCTGCCGGTGCCGCGCGGATTCAACGATACCGAAATGGCCTTTGTCAGAGAGGAATTCCTGATCCCGCGCCTGCTGTCGTTTCAGCCCGACGCCATCGTGTTTCTATGCGGTGCCGATGGTCTGGAAGAGGACCCGTTGTCGCACATGCATCTCAGCAACAATGCCCATTGGGACGTTCTGCGCGCCATCCGGGGGCTTGCCCCAAGGCTGCTGGTTCTGGGTGGAGGCGGGTACAATCCGTGGTCGGTGGGCCGGATGTGGGCGGGCATCTGGGGCATACTGAATGATCATGCGCTGCCCGGTCTCTTGCCTGCCCCTGCCGAAGCCGTGCTGCGCGCGTTGCGGTTCGACGGGAACCGGCGGGGCAGGAACCCGCCGGAGCACTGGTTTACCACGCTGCAGGACAAGCCGCGCCCGGGCATCCTGCGTGACGAGGTTGCGCAGCGCGTTGACCATCTGAACAAGCGTCCGGTGATCTAGTCACCCGGAATCAAAGTTCGGCTCATTGAATACCACTCTCAACGGCAGGTTCGCACCCGACCCCGAGGGCGGCCTTCCATTTTGCGAGGCATTTCCATTTTTCCATACTTATCAGAATCTTGCGAGGTCGGAATTTCGCACCCGCCGTTTTGCCGAAGGCAAACCTGCGGTTTGACGGGGGCGGGGTCGGGTGCGAACCGGATCGCAAGCGATCCGGGGCCAGTGGGAAATGATGCGCATTTCGTTTCCGCCATACTAGGCCCTGTGGACATTCATTTCCGATTGAAACGGGTGGTGGAAGATGAACGCCGCAGGCCCTGGAGTCAGCCCATCCGTTCAATGGCCAGCGCGATCCCCTGACCGCCGCCGATACACATGGTGATCAGGGCGCGCCTGCCGCCGATCCGCTCAAGCTCGTACATTGCCTTGACCGTGATGATCGCACCTGTCGCCCCGACGGGGTGGCCCAATGCAATCGCGCCACCATTCGGGTTCACGATTGCGGGGTCAAAGCCCAGTTTCCGGGAAACCGCCACGGCCTGCGATGCAAAGGCCTCGTTGCTTTCGATGACATCGAAATCGCCGGCCGTCAGCCCGGTCTGCGCCAGCAGGTTTTCAACCGCGGGCACGGGGCCGATCCCCATCACCTCGGGCCTTACCCCGGCGTGGGCATAGCCGATGATCCGCGCACGGGGGGTCAGGCCGGATTTCTCAGCTGCTTCAGCGGTGGCCAGAACGACCGCAGCCGCGCCATCGTTGATCCCGCTGGCATTGCCCGCCGTCACACTGCCGTCTTTCTTGAACACGGCGCGCAGCCCGGCCAGCGCCTCTGCCGTGGTGGCCTTGGGATGTTCATCAACCTCGAAATTGACCGTATCGCGCTTTACCCGGGTTTCGACGGGGGTGATCTGTTCCTTGAAATATCCTGCCGCGATGGCCGCCGCCGCCCTTTGCTGACTCTCCAGCGCGAAGGCGTCCATGTCCTCGCGGCTGATCCCGTGTTCCGCCGCCACGTTTTCCGCAGTGACGCCCATGTGGCCGCTGCCAAAGGGGCAGTTCAATGTCCCCAGCATCATGTCCAGCGATTTGACATCGCCCATCTTCTGACCCCAGCGGGCGTTCTGAAGGAGGTAGGGCGAACGCGACATGTTCTCTGCCCCGCCGGCAAGGCCGAATTCCGCGTCACCCAGCATCAGGGATTGTGCAACCGACACGATGGCCTGCACACCGGACCCGCACAGGCGGTTCACGTTCATCGCCGGAACCACGTCGGGCACACCCGCCTGCATGGCGGCGACACGCGACAGATACATGTCGCGCGGTTCGGTGTTGATGACATTGCCAAAGGCGACATGCCCGATGCGATCAGGGGTCACCCCCGCGCGTTCCATCGCGGCTTTCGCCGCAGCAGTCCCCAGGTCGATGGGGGGTGTACCGGCCAGTGACCCGCCAAAAGTGCCAATGGCGGTCCGTGCGCCACCCAGGATAACGATGTCTTGTGTCATGACGGTTCCTTTGATGTTTGTTCGAATATGCCGCAGCTCTTGCCGGATGTCAGGAAAAGCCTGCCGGGACCTCACGTCAATTCCATGTGTTGCGCGTTGGTCGGTTGTTGACTTTCACCCGGGCGCGGTCAATTCCTCCGTCATGACGGAAAGCTCTGACACAATGTTGACCCAGCTGCCTGCGCGCCTGAAACAGGCGCGGCTGGGGCAGGGCCTGTCGCTTGAGGCGATTGCGAAATTGTCGGGTGTGTCCCGGTCCATGGTCAGCCAGATCGAGCGGGGAGAATCATCGCCCACCATCGCGACGTTGTGGAACCTGACCCGTGCCTTGCAGGTCGATTTCGCCGGTCTGCTGGACGGCGCGCCGCAGGTGTCGCGGATTGAATTGCTCAGGGCTCAGGATGTGCCGGCCATCAACAATCTTGGTTCCGGGTGCCGGATTCGCATCCTGTCCCCGCCAGAGGAGGCGGGCAGGCATGAGGTTTACGATCTTTACATAGCCGCCGGTGGTGCTCTGGACAGCCAGCCGCATGCGCGGGGTGCGCGCGAGCATCTGACCGTGATCGAAGGCCGCATCAGCCTGCGCAGCGGGGAAAGCGCGCAGGTGCTGAATACATCTGACACCGCCCGCTATCCTGCGGATGTGAACCATTGCATCGCTGCGCATGAAGGTCCGGCACGGGCCTTTCTGGTGGTACATTACGCCTGAAGCGCGCGCGTGTTTCTGCTATAAGAGAAAATTTCCGGAATATTGGATATTTTGGTTTTGTGCCGTGATGCGCCATGTTAGAGCAAGGAAAAGGACATGCGCATGACCCAGGCCTATCTGAACCATATCGAAAACATCCTGACGCAGATTGATGCGGACGGCATGATGAAGAAAGAGCGGATGATCACCTCCGCCCAGGCCGCGACAATCAATGTGGGCGGGCACTCCGTCATCAACCTCTGCGCGAACAACTACCTGGGGCTGGCCGATCACCCCGAGCTGATCGCTGCGGCGCAGGATGCGATGGGCCCCAAGGGGTTCGGCATGGCCTCTGTCCGCTTCATCTGCGGCACGCAGGATATTCACCGTAAGCTTGAACAGAAGCTGGCGGCCTTCCTGGGCAAGGATGATTCCATCCTTTTCGCCGCCTGTTTCGACGCAAATGGCGGCCTGTTCGAACCGCTGTTCGGACCGGAAGATGCCATTGTCTCGGATGCGCTGAACCATGCCTCCATCATCGACGGCATCCGGCTTTGCAAGGCCAGACGGTATCGTTACGCCAACAGCGACATGGACGATCTGGAAGGGCAGTTGAAACTTGCCCGGGAGGACGGCGCACGGTTCATCCTGATCGCGACGGATGGCGTGTTCAGCATGGACGGCTATCTGGCGAAACTGCCAGAGATCACCGCGCTGGCAAATAAATACGAGGCGCTGGTGATGGTGGACGATTGCCATGCCACCGGGTTCATGGGGCCAAAGGGCGCGGGAACCCCCGCCCATTTCGGGGTGGATGTGGACCTGCTGACCGGCACCCTGGGCAAGGCGCTGGGCGGGGCCATCGGCGGCTATATCGCAGGGCCGCAGCCGGTGATCGACCTGCTGCGCCAACGTGCGCGGCCCTACCTTTTCTCCAATTCCCTGCCGCCTGCCATCGTCATGGCCGGGCTCAAGGCGCTGGACCTGGTCGAGGCGGGCGACGACCGGCGTGAGAAGCTGTTCGCGAATACCGCCTATTGGCGCGCCGGTCTTGAGCGGCTGGGGTTTGACCTGCTGCCGGGTGAACATCCCATCGTTCCGGTCATGCTGGGTGAAGCGCAGCTGGCGCAGGACATGGCCGCGCGCCTGTTCGAGGAGGGCGTCTATGTCTCGGGCTTTTTCTTCCCGGTTGTGCCGCGCGGACAGGCGCGGATCCGTACCCAGATGAATGCGGCATTGACGCGCGATGAGCTGGATCGCGCGCTGACGGCGTTCGAGGTGGCGGGCAAGGCCTGCGGGGTGCTGTCATGACCAACGAGATGAAGGCGCTGAGCAAGCTGCACGCGCGAGAAGGCCTGTGGATGACCCATGCCCCGGTGCCCGAGATCGGTGCCGACGACGTGCTGATCAAGATCAACAAGACCGGCATCTGCGGCACCGATATTCATATCTGGAACTGGGACGACTGGGCGGCAAAGACCGTGCCCGTGCCGATGATCACCGGTCACGAATTCGCGGGCGAGATTGTCGAGATCGGGCGCAATGTCGAAGGGCTGGAGATCGGGCAGCGCTGTTCGGGCGAGGGGCATCTGATCGGCAAGCAATCGCGGCAATCGCGCGCGGGCAAGTTTCACCTGGACCCGGCGACGCGGGGCATCGGCGTGAACGAACAGGGGGCCTTTGCGCAATACCTCAAACTGCCCGCTTTCAACGTGGTGCCCTTGCCCGATACGATCAGCGATGACATCGGCGCGATCCTGGACCCTCTGGGCAACGCCGTGCATACTGCGCTGAGCTTTGACCTTGTGGGCGAGGATGTGCTGATCACCGGTGCCGGGCCGATCGGCATCATGGCGGCGGCGGTGGCGCGGCACGTGGGTGCGCGGCACGTGGCGATCACCGACATCAACCCGGCGCGGCTGGAACTGGCGGCCAGGGTAGCGGATGTGGTGCCGGTCAACGTGGCCCAGGAAGACCTGCGCGACGTCATTGCCCGCCTGAAGATGAAGCAGGGTTTCGACGTCGGCATGGAGATGTCGGGGTCACAGGCTGCACTGGATCAGATGGTCGAGGCCATGACCATGGGCGGGCGGATCGCCATGCTGGGCATACCGCCGGGAAAATCGCCGGTGGACTGGAGCCGCATCGTGTTCAAGGCGATCACGATCAAGGGCGTCTATGGCCGCGAGATATTCGAGACCTGGTACAAGATGATCGCGATGCTGGAAAACGGGCTGGATGTCTCGGCCATCATCACCCACCGGTTTGGCGTTGATGATTTCGAAGCCGGGTTCGCCGCGATGAAGTCCGGCCAGTCGGGAAAGGTTGTGCTGGACTGGACCTGAGGCAGGTCACGCCGGCGTTTATCTTTCCGGCGTGAGTGGGTTGCGGCCCTTGTCGGTGAGTGTCCAGCAATTGCTGCCCTCAAAGACCGCCGCCGTCAGCGGTTGCCCGTATCCCGCCCCGCTGTCGAGATTGATCCGGTTGCCGTAATGCGTTGCCTGATCGACCGGCGTATGACCGTGGACGATGATCTTGGGGTGCGGTTCCGCATATTCGTGAAACTCATTGCGAATCCACAACAGGTCTTCCTCGTCCTGCCGGGACAGCGGGATGCCGGGGCGAATGCCCGCATGACAGAAGAACAGCGCATCGGTCTCGTGGCACAGGTCAAGCCCTTTCAGGAACTCCAGATGCGCCTGTGGAACCGCCTTGCGCGCCGCTTCGTGGACGGCCAGCATCCGGTTCCGTGATCCAAAGTCGACCCCGTAGGATTCCAGCGTGGTGTCACCGCCCAGCCGCCTGTGCAGCCAGTAAAGCTCGACCGGCAGATAGGCCTCGTGCTGGGGGTAATCGCGCATGAACCATTCGAACATGCGGTCATGATTCCCCTTGATGAAAGTCCAGGGTCGGTTGCTGCGTTGCCCCTCGATCAGCAGGTCGAGCACACCGCGGCTGTCCGGGCCACGGTCGGTGTAGTCCCCGAGAAAAACGATCCGGGCGTCGCCGCCACCATCGGCTTCGATCAGGGATAGCACCCGCTGCAATTCCTGCAGCTGGCCGTGAATGTCGCCGATGGCGTAAATGGGATCAGTCATGCGCAGCAGGTAGCGCAGGCCGACCCGCAAGAAAAGCCCCTAGGCTCTGGACCCATTAATTCTACATGCTCAGCGGCAATTTCACAAAATTTCAATGGTTTGGGGCGTGCAGCCAATAGTGGTTCTATTTGCAAACGGCCCAAGACGTTGAAATGAAGCGAAATCGCCGCCCTTCGGGTTTGACGGATTTTCCCGAAGCCTGCGTCACATCTGCTTGAAATAGAACCACTATTCTTGCGCAGATGTTCCTGGTCTGCGAAAAAATCTGTCAAACTGAGCATATAGAGTTAATGGGTCCAGAGCCTAGCCGTCAGCCTGACGATATGCGTCAAGCGGTGCCAGGATATCTGCGATGACACCACGGATCCAGATATGTGCAGCTGCATTGGTGCGTCGCCGGTGCCAGATCATGCCAATCACCGGCTCCGGCATGACGACAGGGGGCGGCAGAACCTGCAGGTTCAGCTTTGTGCTGATCTTTCTTGCCAGTTGATCGGGGACAACCGCAACATAATCGGTTTCAGCCACGGCGCTGCACACGCCGTACATGACCGGAAGTGTCATGACGACACGTCGGTTTCGGCCAACCTTGGCCAATGCGGCGTCAGCCATCGCCGCAAGGTTCCCTTCCGGCGAAAACAGGACATGGCTGAGATCGCAAAAGGTGTCGATGTCGATTTCACCGGGCGTCGGCAAGGCTGCCAGCCGCGGATGCCCGCGCCGCGCGATCATGGAAAAACGCGCACGGAACATCGGCTGCCATTCCATCCAGGACGGGCCTTCCATCTGGGGCACCATGGCCAGGTCGACATCCTGCCGTTCCAATGCACCGGCGAAGTTGTCCGGCACCAGATCGACAAGCTGAATGCGAACGCCGGGTGCCTCCTGCGCGATTTTCTCCGCCAGCTGCGGCATCAGCATCTCGGCAAAGAAATCGCTGCCAGACAGGCGAAACCGGTCGTCCGCGATGCTGGGATCGAAACGCGGCGGGCCTGAAAGTATGGATTCGGTTTGATCCAGCAATGTCCGCAGTGGTTCGGCAAGTGACAGGGCATAGTCGGTTGGTTCAAGCCGGGGACCGATCCGTATCAGCAGGGGGTCGTTCAGCGCGGCACGCAACCGCGCCAGCGCAGCGGATACCGCCGGTTGCGAAAGCCCGATCCGCTGGCCCGCGTGGGTCGCTGACCGGGTTTCCAGCAACGCGTCAAGAACGCGGAGCAAATTCAGATCAAAGCTGCCAAAATTCATATCATCTATAATGATAATACATTTAATTAATTTTTTATATGGCGAAATTTATGGCATAGTATCAGCACGATTTTTGCAAAAAAGTCATTCTTTATGGGGGCTGCTCCTCGCTTCTGCGTGGCAGCCCTCTTTTGCGGACGGTGCTGTGTTCGTGTGGATTGGAAACTGGATGAATTGGAAGGGCAAATGAAAGGTCTCGCGTTTTATTTTTTGTTGGTGGGTGTGCTTTCGGTGCTGGTCGGGATGGTTTGGGGCATTCAGATGTCAGCCACGCACGATCATGGCCTCTCCCCCGCGCATGGGCATCTCAACCTGATCGGCTGGGTCAGCATGACGCTGTTTGCCCTTTATTATCACGTGGTGCCCGGTGCCGCGCAAAGCCGCCTGGCGATGATCCACTTTGCCGTCTCCGTGGTCGGGCTGATCGTACTGGTGCCGGGCATTGCCATCGTCCTGTCGGGTGGTACGGAATCGCTGGCCAAGATCGGTTCAATGATCACGGTTGTGGCCATGCTCCTGTTTCTTGCAGTGGTGCTGCGCAACCGCGCGGCCTGAACGAAAAAGGGCGCTCCTGCCGGAGCGCCCCGAGGCTGCTGAAAAAGCACGTTCCTGCACCCGCTCCCCCCGAAACAACGAAATCGTTCTTCCACGACGCCAGCCACAAGCCTTGGCCCGGGTGCCAGCCCGGGCCGCGCCCGACCCTCCCGTCAAACCGAAGGTTTGCCTCCGGCAAAACGGGAGGGCGCGTTTGGTGACTTCTCGTATCACACTGACAACATTGATATTTGTAAGGGAGGCGCTCCGAATGCGCG
>NZ_JAPWGV010000079.1:0-396 GCF_027213915.1 Sulfitobacter sp. G21635-S1 | reverse complement strand
AAGCTTGGCCAGCGCGGCCTCATCCGTTCGCAACTGGCGCGACGTCTTGCCAAGTTCGACCGCTGCGAGATCTTGCGTGCCAAAAAACACCGGTTCACGATGGGGAGAGGTCCAGTCGGATGCGCGGGTCCGCCCGATGATGTAGTTCAGAACTGCGAGGCGCGCCGGGCGCAGGCCTATATGCGGGGCAACCTCTGAAATTAGTGCCATAACAGCACCTTTGGTCCAGCCTTCCGGCAGGGTGAGATGGGTTTGGATCACGTTCACTGTCTGGTCCTTGTGAATTGGGACAAGGCTGCAACAGGGCATCCGTGTCCCAGCGAGCGACACGTTTTTTCATTGCCTTGACTGTCGGGACTGCTAGAACGAGATCACAGTTTGATTTGATCTGACGGA
>NZ_JAPWGV010000078.1:0-461 GCF_027213915.1 Sulfitobacter sp. G21635-S1 | reverse complement strand
GAGACCCCGAGCTGCGTCGAGGCGGGCGGCTGGGATTACTACGTCGAGCCGATCAACGACGAGAACATCGCCGGGCCGGTCTCCGGCCCCTTCGCAACAACGATTTACTAGGAGCCCGACATGGCAGAAAACGGCGTTCAAACAGTCTCTCTTGATCCTGCATCCACCGTCGATGAGATCATCGGCAACAAGGATGGGTCCTCGGTCCGCGTCCTTGTGAACAGCCTCGGCCAGCAGTTGCTCGGCTCGGGTCCCGTGGCCGATGCGATCAATCTGCTGGAAGACCAGGTGCTCTCCGGGCTCAGCCCGGCCAGTTCCTGGGCGGACCTGCTGGCCCTTGTGCCGGTTGCCGATGACGTGGGCTCCTCGGTGCCCGATACGGACGCGGGCACCCACCTTCAGGCGACCGCGACCGGCTATGACGGGGCGAGTGTGCCCAACGCCGGTGTCTACCGCTGGGT
>NZ_JAPWGV010000077.1:0-539 GCF_027213915.1 Sulfitobacter sp. G21635-S1 | reverse complement strand
ACCTTGCGCGATGGCTGGTCTGCCGGAGTGCGGCGCAGCTACGGCATGGAGGTGCCCACCAACGAGGGTACGGTGCTGCAAACCGCTATTCCCGTAAACCCGAGTGGCCAGAAACTGACCGTGTTCGTGGCTGGGGCCAACACATTGCCCGGCAGTGAAGCGCAGGTCTACAATACATGGGTCGGCGCGTCGGCAAACCCTGGCATGGCGCTGCCCACCGACAACCACACCAATGCGCCCTCTCTGGCCCTGAACTATACCGGGAACGACACAACACCCGCGTGGCAGATATATGACGCTGGAGCGGACATGATTGGTCAAACGGTGCTGAACCAGGGTTCCAATCAGCCCGCGTATGGTGACCCTGGCATCGCAGCGATTGAAACAGACGGCCTGAACAACACCGCCAAACTGCATGCGCTCGGGGCAGCCTCGTTGTCTGTGAGCAACGCGGCAATCGGGACGTTTTATGACGGCGTGACCAATCGGGGCAATTTGGAGATCGGCGTTTGGCCGCACACTGCAACCCGTTCGGCAGC
>NZ_JAPWGV010000076.1:0-621 GCF_027213915.1 Sulfitobacter sp. G21635-S1 | reverse complement strand
TTCCGCCCGTCCGCGTTTCCGCTTCCGTCCGGCCCGTCTGACGCCCCGCCGGTGCATCTCTGCGCCGCCGGTGAGGGCGTCATTTAGATATAGTGCGCCGGACCTGCAACCCCTTTTTTCACCTAAAATGCATTTTAGGCAGCAAGCTCATGAATCTCGATCCAAAACCTGACCGATGTCCGTTTGATCATTGACAGGAAATTGCGTGATGTCTTCTGGCATCGTGTTGCGACACGGCGGAAAAAGGCTTTCAGCCTGCCAAGGAATCGCTCGATCTTGTTGCGTTCCCGGTAGATTGAAGCATCAAATTCGGCGGGCAGTTTGTGGTTGGGCGCGGGCTCTGCCTGAACGCAAACCAGTCCGCCTGGCATTGTCACGCCAACCTGGGCAAGACACATAGCGTTGCAATCCCCGGGGAGATCGGAAGCCTTGCATGCATCGCCCTCTCTTGCGGAACGGCAGATGGCTGTTTTCTGCCCGATTGTTCAGGCCCCAGTGGAATCGGTGCACAAGACCTGGGGCAATCTCGCGTTTGGCCGCGCCTTAGGTCGTGTTGACATTCATTGTCGCCCACCCGCGCGAGACGGATTTTGCCGCTGGCGCCCTGATGTGAGCGCAGCA
>NZ_JAPWGV010000075.1:0-711 GCF_027213915.1 Sulfitobacter sp. G21635-S1 | reverse complement strand
GGCCTCTCCCTATGACTTGATATTAGTTGCGTAGTTATCCCTAAGCAACGGATATATTTGCATTTTCCGAGGATTGTTCGCTTGCCTTCATCCGCGACCCCGGCTTTCTTTGATGCCCGAGGGGAGGGAGCGCACGGCCCGCTTGCGGGCCAAACAAACCAATGTGACCGCGCTCTGCGCGGTCTCCGCTTAAAAGACGGGGGCCAGGTTCTCCCCCGGTCTGGCTTTCTCGTCAGCCGTCGGGTCGGTCGCGCGAAAAGCCGTCCGGCACAGCTGACGACAGCGGACAACCGGACCGTGGAATAACGAGCACGCGAAGCGCGCGCAGCTTATGCCGCGAAAGCCGGTTGGCCGATGGCGGCGGCTGTGACAGGTAAGGCGGCGCGACCGGCCCGATGGCTGACGAGCTGGCCGGGGAACTCGGTCAACGCGCCAGCCCCAAGGGGGCGTTCGGCTTGTCCGAATCCCCCCTTGGGGGGCAAGGCCGGTTTTCCCGCCGCGCAGCGCTCTGGCGCGAAGGTCAAAACAACCTGCGATCTGCGCGGGACGCGCGGATCCCCGCGTCCTCGATGCCGGAGCTTTCCAGCCCGCTCCCGGCCGGGGCCGGGGGCGGGCCTTGCAGGCGGCGAGCTGACCGCGCCCACACAGAGCGAAGGGAAGCGAGCCGACTTGTGGGAAGGTCAGGCATCGAAAGCCGCCCAGGGCGGCTGC
>NZ_JAPWGV010000074.1:0-818 GCF_027213915.1 Sulfitobacter sp. G21635-S1 | reverse complement strand
GCGGGCACCCACCTTCAGGCGACCGCGACCGGCTATGACGGGGCGAGTGTGCCCAACGCCGGTGTCTACCGCTGGGTCCCGGCATGGTCGCGCTGGCTGTGGGTCAGCGAGACGGCTCTCTCGGGCAAGTCGAATGTCGGACATGGTCACAGCGTCAGCGACGTTACAGGTCTCCAGGCGGAGCTGGATGGCAAGGCAGCCCAGGGGGACGTCGATGCCAAAGCCTCGCAGGCCGAGGTCGACGGGATCCAAACTGTACTGTCCACCAAGGCACCGCAAAGTGAGGTCGACGAACTGACGTCCAAGGTCAACGCGCTGGATGCTGCCATCGTGCTGCAGGGGAACTGGGATGCTTCGACAGGCACCTTTCCTGGTGGCGGGGCGGCGCAGGCTGGCTTTACGTGGATTGTCGCTGTTGGTGGGACGGTTGATGGCGTCACGTTTAACCAAAACGACCGGATCATAGCGTTGACGGACGACGCCTCGGAGACCAACTTTTCAGGGAATTGGCTGCATGCCAATTACACCGATCAGGTGCTGAAGGTGGCAGGTAAAACCGGTGATGTGGTCTTGGATAAAGACGACGTGGGGCTTGACCAGGTCGACAACACCCCCGACAGCGAAAAACCGGTTAGCACACCGCAGCAGGAGGCTCTGAACACCAAGGCGAACCAGGACGATCTGGTTGAAACTGACGCTGCACTAGACGATGCGGCCCTTTCCGCGCGGCTGGCAAGGACCGGAAGTTCTGGCATTCTGACGGGACCGGAGAGTGTCGGGAACGAACTATCGGGTGCAAAACATCCTTGGTTGCATCT
>NZ_JAPWGV010000073.1:0-835 GCF_027213915.1 Sulfitobacter sp. G21635-S1 | reverse complement strand
TAGGCTCTGGACCCATTGATTTCTGCATAGCGGCATGATTCACGGTTCAAAAACGAGCGGTGAACATGTCTGATCTATTCTGGCTAACAGATGCGCAGATGGCGCGTCTTGAGCCCTTCTTCCCGAAGCCCCATGGCAAACCTCGCGTTGATGATATGCGTGTGTTGAGTGGGATTATCTTCATTAACCGCAATGGCTTACGCTGGCGCGATGCACCCACGGAATATGGTCCGCACAAGACGCTTTATAACCGTTGGAAGCGCTGGAGCGATAAGGGCATCTTCGCAAAGATGATGATGGGGCTGGCAGCCGATCACGGCGAGGAGAAGACCGTGATGATTGATGCGACCTATCTCAAAGCGCACCGTACGGCGTCCAGTTTGGGCGTCAAAAAGGGGGGCGTGGTCGTCTGATTGGTCGCACCAAAGGCGGCATGAACACTAAGCTGCACGCCATCTGCGACAGCCTGGGCCGACCGCTGAATCTGTTCGTGACCGCCGGACAAGTCAGTGACTACATTGGCGCCCGGGCGTTGCTGAGCAGCCTGCCGAAGGTCGATTGGCTACTGGGCGACAGAGGCTATGATGCCGATTGGTTCAGAGAAGCGTTGAAAGACAAAGGGATACGCCCCTGTATCCCGGGTCGAAAGCAACGCAAGACGGCCGTGAAATACGACAAGCGGCGCTACAAACGACGCAACCGGATCGAGATTATGTTCGGCAGGTTGAAGGACTGGCGGCGTGTGGCAACGCGATACGACAGATGTCCAAAGGTCTTTTTGTCCGCCATCGCTCTCGCGGCAGTCGTTATCTACTGGCTATGAGTCCTGACCCTA
>NZ_JAPWGV010000072.1:0-844 GCF_027213915.1 Sulfitobacter sp. G21635-S1 | reverse complement strand
TGCCGGATGCCGACCGCCGCGTGCTGGTGCGGGCCTTGCGACAGCTTGAGGCAGATTTGCTGGTGACCCGGTCCGGGACATTGCAGGTCACCTACAGGCTCACCAGGGATGCGGTCGCGCTGGCGCGAATTCTGCACGATCTGTCCGATTGGCAGGCGCAGCGCGGCAGTTTGACTGAATAGGTATTCCGTTTGCCCGGATTTTCGTCTGATCAATTTGGCCCGGAGCGCCGGACGCGCCCCTACCGGACCGCGACCCAGAGGTCGGGATAGGAGCGGATGACACCGAAGCCATCCGTCTCCAGCTCCGCCTGATAGCCATGGATCGGCGAGGCATAGGCATAGGTTGTGGCTGATGTCCGGTGATAGCTCTGCACCAATGGCTTCAGGGTCCAGTCTTCGGAGTCGAGCCAAAGCGCGGTTGTCTCTGTCCTGTCGCCGATCCCGAGGCCAAGGCGCCGGATCGCATTGGTATTGCTGGCCGGGGTGAACCCCAAATCGACGTCGAGCAGGGCTTCGCTGCCCGGGACGGCTTGTCCGTTGAGTTGCCAGCCTGCCGCGTCGCTGCGTTCGATCACAAGAGAGAGTGGCCGGTGACCTACCCAGCCGTTAACAACCGCCAAGCGGCTCGTCCAGTCAGGTGCGCAGAGAAGCGAATAGGAAAGACAGGCGACCGCGCCCTCATGCAGGAAGTTTGCCTGTCCCTCGATCGCCCACCCCTCGTCCCGCGAGACAAACCGGCAGGCATCCGTGCCCGAAGTATCAAGGCGCTTCCAAAGGACAGAAGGATATTCCATGTCGACCTCCAAGGCATCGCACTCCACGCGCCGGTTGTAGCCGCCTGC
>NZ_JAPWGV010000071.1:0-961 GCF_027213915.1 Sulfitobacter sp. G21635-S1 | reverse complement strand
TCGAGTTCGCGGTTGAAGGCGTCGAGCCGCGCCTCGTCATGGGTCTGCGGTTGCAAGGTCCGCACCCAGACCTTGACGGGGGTGCCATTCTCATCGTGGCCCTCCCAAAGTCGGCATGGGGCGCGCTCGATGCTTGTGATCTGGGCGGTGGGCTCGATGGTGAGTTTCACGCGCGGCCCTCCGCCGTTTCGTGCGGGCCCGGCGGGTCCATCGCGTCAGCAAGCCCGCGCAGCCATGCGGCTGTCTCGGAACTGCGCTCATAATCCGCGACGTCGGTACAGAAATCTTCGGGAGCGTCGTCGACGATCGCGCGTAGAAGGTACGCTGTCTCCTCGGGGTCATTGGCAAACTGGCGGCCCAGCTGACTGCCGGTCATTACGGCCTCGAACGTAATCATTCTCAGTTCCCTTCTGTTTCAACAAAGCGGGGTTGGCGCGCCGGATCGGTCGGCCTCCCTGGCAACAGGCCACCCAAGACGATCAGTGCTGCCATCGCTTCGATTTCGTCCATGGTGCAAAGTGTGGTGCCGCGCGGGCCCATCAGGTCCACTTTGGCAACTCCGCTGCCCGCCAAACGCAGCAATTCATCGGGCTGAAAGGGGCGCGGCTCAGTCATGGCGCACCACTGTGCCCAACAGCGCCCGCTCAAGCAGGCGTTGGCCATATTCGGAAGTCGTCATGCCGCGCTCGCTGGCGCGCAATTCCAGGAGGCTGTGCAAGCGCATCGGGATCAGCAGATTGCGCGGCGTGACGGGTGAAATCGCCTCACCGGTTCCGTCGGCGTCAACTTCCCGGCCCTTGGCGAAGGTCTCGATATCCTCGCCGCGCTTGCGCGCCTTGCGGATGTTTTCGTAGACCGTGTTCGGGTGAATGCCGAGCTGGTTTGCAATGGCCACCGGGCGGACCCGCTGCTTGGCCAGACTGACAATTTCAGCATAGCGAGAGTTCATTCCTGATCCTCC
>NZ_JAPWGV010000070.1:0-1087 GCF_027213915.1 Sulfitobacter sp. G21635-S1 | reverse complement strand
GAAAACGACAAAAACCGCAGGAAACAAGACTTCGCCTGAACAAGCGCGGCATAAACCGGAGCGCGGCATTATGGGCCTTATGCCGATGTCGGCATAATGCCCATGCCACGAAGGCCCCCCATCGACTGAACCGTGATTTCGGGTTCTCGAAGTTCGGCAACACCTCCTATGCGCGCGAGGAGATCGTCGCGGAATTGACCTCGGTTTTCCTGGGTCAGACGCTCGGCTTCACGGCCCATACGCTCGAGATGAATGCCGCCTATCTCCACAACTGGTTGCGCGTTCTTCGGTCGGACAAGGGTGCGATCTTCAAGCACGCCGCGGATGCGCAGCGCGCCTGCGACTATCTGATCGCCAGATCGGAGACGGGTAGGGCAGGGCGCAGTGCCGAGGCCGCCTGACCACACGGAGAACGGAGACTCGCATGTCACGCAAGGAACCCAAGACGCTGCGGGTGGCCTGCTTCGAAGAAGGCCGCCGCAAGATCATCACCTTCAAACGCGGTGCCTATTGGTGGAGCGCGTCCCAGGGTGCCTATCCACTCTCGGCAGCGCTCGAGACCATCAAGGAACAGGGCGGCTGGGTCGAGACCATCCCCAACCCGAATTACAGACCCAAGGGGCTGTTCGGGTAGGGCACCTTCTCCTTCGGTCCTGCCGCCGGCCGGAAAAGGAAAAGCGGGCTTTGGGAAGGGTGTTTCAACTTCGCAAAGGAGAGCCCGATGTCCATGACCGTTCAACCCCAGCCAGACTGTCCGGATCCGAGTGTGATCGCGGCGCAGAACGACGCGTTCCGCAAGGGCGCGTGCCTCGGGGTGCCGCCCGCGCAGCCCATCCAGGGTCGGTTGCATGTCACCCGCTCGCTCATAGAGGCCGATGAAGGCCTCATGGCCGAGGCTGTGAAGGCCACCGGTGAGTTTGCCACGTTCGAGCCTGAGAATGACCCGGAAGGCTGGCACGATTTCGGGGCGGTCGAGATCCGGGGCGAGACCGTGTTCTGGAAAATCGATCTGCATGAGGAAATTACATTTTCAAGTCCTTTTCGTTCAGTGCAACGCTGGTTTGGCTCCTCAAATATGCTCACTCCA